>CBIHLW010000095.1:0-8649 GCA_966210755.1 uncultured bacterium | reverse complement strand
CTTTAAAATGAGAAGTGAACAGGATCATTCACTGGTGTATCCGGTTAATGGTGACATTCAAATGGGCGACAGGGCAGCGGATGGTGCACAATTGCGTCCGCATATAGTATGGTTTGAAGAAGAAGTGCCTATGATGGATGAAGCTGTTAAGATAGCCAGGCGTGCTGACTTTTTTCTGATCGTTGGAACTTCCCTTGTTGTTTATCCGGCAGCAGGTATACTTAATTATGTTGCCCCGCATACTCCCAGGTTTATTATTGATAAAAAGATCCCTATTACCAACCCGGTTCATAATACCACCGCTATTGAAAAAACTGCCGGGGAAGGAATGCGTGAGGTAACGGAAATACTGAAAAAATACAGAACCCGGAATTAAATATATTCCACGGTTTGAATTTCCGGTCATCCTTTCTTCTTCAGGTCAAAGCATCTGGGTTTGTTCTTTAAAACTTATTCCAAGTTTCTGCAGTTCATCCATAACAGGCTCGTAAATCTCTTTGGAAACAGGGATCATTAATCCTGTGGCTTTGATGGTACCATTTAAAACCAGCCGTGCAGCAATTCCTAGTGGAAGTCCCACAGTAAGGGCCATTGCAGTTTCCATCTCATCCTTTCCTTCCAGTATCAGCGTGCTTGTTGCCTTATAGCGCTCACCTGTCATAGAATATTCAATTTCATGGAGCATGATCACAAGGTCCTTATCATGGGGCTGCAATACCAGTTTTTTCTCGAGTGCAAACTGCAAAACATCTGCAGCGCTGCACCTGCCTTTATTGATCTCTGTCTGGTCGTCGTCCAGACCAAGAAAAAATAGTTGTTTAAGCGTAAGGCTGGCATCGTGCATTTTATCTGCCAGGGTGGCTGCCGCGTTTACTTTCAGTTCGTCAATGTCTATTTGCTGCAGATCGCCATTATCATCCACCACCATAAATTCTTCCACCTGTTCTATTCCTTTTTCAGCCGCCTTCTGTTCCAGTTCAACCAGGTTTACCAACTCCGCAAGAAGGGTTTTAGTAGATGCAAATTGTTCCTGCAGTTTTTGCTCCAGCCATTCACTGAATCCATATTTATCCATGTGCTCTTTAAAAAACTGACTCAGGGTTTTACCATCCGTATCATATTGAATAGATTCATCTGTAAGGTGAAGGTCTATAATATTCTTCCAGCCATACATAAAATCAGGATGCCTTAATGTGGTTCTGATGAAGCTTGAACAGCTTTCCAGACCATATGCAGAAATATAACTTAAAGAATCGCGGTTGGGATACCAGCATAGTACCTCACCATCAGGAACAGGAACAAACCTTCTTTCATCAAAAAGACTTTTGTATTCCATTTCTTTAATTGCCCCGTCAAGTTTAAAAATGGCACCGGCTTTTCCTGCATTTACCACATTACGTGGATTCCAGCTGATCTTATAATGCCAGGGATTATCATCACTTTCCGGAGCAACCAGTCCACCACAATGGGAAAAAAAAGAATTGATCTCTCCGCCGGCCGCTCTTATTTCATCAATAAGCCTGATGGCACTCATGTGGTCAATACCAGGATCGAGCCCCATTTCGCATAGGAATAACAATTCATTTTTTTTGATCTCGTCCTGCAGCGACCTCATTTCGGCATCAACATAAGATGCGGTGAGCAGGTGTTTATGAAATCTCAAACAATCTTTTGCAATCAGGATATGCAGGGCGGGAGGCATTAAAGAGATCACTATATCAGCTTCTTTAATGATACCTGCTCTTTCCTTATCATTGATGATATCAAATGAATATGCTTTACCGGAAGGAGATCCACCGATCTTTTTTTCTGCCTGCTCCAGGCTGGCATCAACCAGTAACAGTTGCCAGTTTTCTTCAACAGCATGATCAAGTAAATATTTTATCAAAGCCGAAGCCGATTTCCCTGCGCCAAATAGCAAAACCTTTCTCATTGTTCAAATGTAATGCGTTCATCTTAATGGGAAAAGTCCGGAAAATGCAGTTGGGCAATGTGACTTAAGTAAGATCACCGCTGCTGTTTTTCACAAGACTACAAATGATTGTTATCAATATACTTTTCCTTACACCTGCTTTAACGCAGCCTTATAATCTTTCGAATAAATGGTATTTATGGAAGTCTTTACACTCACCCCGCGCCGGTTTTGAGGCACCTCAATCCTTTGTGTACTGTTAGGTGCAATGGAATGGAAACTAATTGTTTTTGAATCCACCACCTGGCCGTTCTTTTTAATGTAGTGAACAGTTACTACAATCTTATCAATAAAATGAGGGGAGGCATTTGATACGGTGAGCTGGAGATCACTTACTCCACCAAAGACGCCTTTTTTATAGTCATTTGTTTTTAGCTTAACCTGCCTGCGGATATCTTTTGGCCTGACTGATCCGGGAACTGGTTTTGCTTCTGCCGCGGGTTTTATCACTTCTTTTACCAGGGCATTATGGTAAGCTAGTTGAGGTTTGGGAGGTTCCATAATCAGGCTGGCTACAGAAGTTTCCAAATCCGTCTCCGCTTCGCCTATATTGGTATCAGCTGCCTTTTTTATAACAAAAGCTCCAAACACCAGTCCCGCAAAAACCGCTGCCAGTCTTATAGTATCATTTATCCTGAAGATCTTCTTTTGCCAGACGGGTTTTTTAGATAACCTACGGTTGTCTCTTTCTTTTAAAACTTCCAGAACAGGAAGAGAATACTCCTTTGTGGGGTCATCATTTTCAATAGCAACCGGTTGCCCGCATGGTTGAAGATCAGGTAAAGCAACGTATATTTTATTTTCAGAAACTGTTTCCTCATGTTTTACCTGGTCATTAACATGTTCTTTTAATTCATCCATTTCAGTTGCATAATGCCAGGCTGTACTTTCTTCTTCCTTCCATATCAGATCAAGGGAACGGAGATTTTGTTCTATCAAAGCTTCCAGGGTATAGGGTCCCGACTGCACATTATTCCGTAATAACAAATATTGTTTCATAGCACGCATTTTCTACATTCCTGATTGAAAATACCGTGCCTAAGTAAAGCGTGGAGAAAGCGAACGGGGTGCGGTTAAAAGTCAGTTATCACACCACTATTAATGTGTACTTAAAAAGCTTTAAAATATCTGGTTTCTACGCCTAAATGGGGTACATTTGCCCACCGAAATTCCGGTACAAAAAATTTGTAGAAATACGCTGAAGAATGGAAGAAACTTTGCAACCCGAGGAAACAAACGATATCAACAGGATCATACCCGTCAACATTGAAGAACAAATGAAAACTGCTTACATCGATTATTCGATTTCAGTTATTGTTGGCCGTGCGCTTCCTGACATCCGTGATGGACTAAAACCGGTTCACCGTCGCATATTATACGCGATGAACGACCTGGGCATGTCATCCAACAGACCTTTCAAAAAATCTGCGCGTCTGGTAGGTGAGGTGCTTGGTAAATACCACCCACATGGCGATTCATCTGTTTATGATGCCATGGTAAGGATGGCCCAGGACTGGAGCATGCGGTACACGCTTGTAGACGGCCAGGGTAACTTCGGAAGCCAGGATGGCGATGGTCCGGCTGCCATGCGGTATACAGAATCCCGTATGCACAAAAGAGCCGAGGCCATGCTACAGGATATTGAAAAAGAGACTGTAGACTTTCAACTCAATTTTGACGACTCACTCCAGGAACCAACTGTATTACCAACCCGTATTCCGCAACTGCTGATCAACGGTTCAAGTGGTATAGCAGTAGGTATGGCTACCAATATGATGCCTCATAACCTGAGTGAGGTGATAGATGGTTGCATTGCTTATATCGATAACCGTGAGATCACGATAGATGAATTGATGCAATTTGTAAAAGCACCCGATTTTCCAACAGGTGGAACCATTTATGGAATGGAAGGTATCAAGGCCGGTTTCCATTTTGGAAGAGGAAGGGTAGTGCTGAGAGGAAAACTCCATGTAGATACAAAAGCAAGTGGCCGTGAACAGATCATCATTACCGAGGTTCCCTACCAGGTGAACCGTGATACTTTATGCGACCGCATTGGACAACTGGTAAATGAAAAGATCGTTGAAGGCATTGCCCATGTAAATAACGAATCCAATAATAAAGAAGGTACACGTATTGTAATTGACCTGAAAAGGGATGCGGTTGCCAACCTGATCATCAACCAGCTATTTAAATTCACAGAACTCCAGACCTCCTATGGGATCAATAATGTGGCGCTGGTAAAAGGCCGTCCCCGCATCCTGAACCTGAGAGAACTGATCTCGGAGTTCATCGAATTCCGGCATGAAGTGGTGGTTCGCCGTACCCAGTATGAATTAAAAGAAGCAGAGAAAAGAGCGCATATATTACAGGGATATCTCATTGCCCTTGATCACCTGGATGAGGTGATTGCCATGATCCGTGCTTCCGCTACACCTGATATTGCAAAAGAGAACCTCGTAAGTGCAGGCTGGGGGTTGGACGAGATACAGGCCAAGGCCATCCTTGAACTGCGTTTGCAAAGGCTTACCGGCATGGAGCGTGATAAGATCAAGCAGGAATATGATGACCTGATGAAACTCATTACCCATCTCAAAGAGATACTTGCCAATGAAGGCATGAGATATGATATCATCAAAACTGAATTACTTGAAATAAAAGATAAATTCGGTGATGCCCGTAAAACCGAGATCACCTATCTCGATAATGAAGTAAGCATCAAAGACCTGATCAAGGAAGAAGATGTGGTGATCACCATTTCACACCTGGGTTATATCAAAAGAACATCAGCCACTGAATTCCGTTCACAAAAAAGAGGAGGCAGGGGTGCTGTTGGTGGCAAAACAAGAGAGGAAGATTATATTGAACACCTCTTTGTAGCCTCCACCCACCACACCATGCTTTTCTTTACAGAAAAGGGAAGGTGTTACTGGCTTAATGTGTATGAAATTCCGGAAGGAGAAAAAAATAGTAAAGGAAGGGCCATACAAAATCTGTTACAGATTACACCCGATGACAAGATCAGGGCTATTATTGATATTGCAGATCTTCAGGATGTAGAATTTGTAAAAAATCATTATATAGTTCTTTGCACCAGGGGAGGCGTTATTAAAAAAACCGCACTGGCTGATTTCAGCAGACCAAGGCAAACAGGGGTGAACGCCATCACCGTTCTGGAAGGCGACCAGTTACTCGAAGCCAAATTAACGGATGGCAATTGTGAGATCATGATGGCTGTTGCCTCAGGCAGGGCCATACGTTTTCCCGAAACCAAAGTAAGGCCTACAGGCAGAGGCGCCATTGGAGTAGGAGGAATTGAAGTTGATGATGCCAGGGATGAAGTGGTTGGATTGATCAATGTAAATCCTTCAACACCCGAAAAAACAGTACTGGTGGTAAGTGAAAAAGGTTATGGAAAAAGAACGCCGGTAGATGAATACAGGATCACCAACAGAGGAGGTAAAGGTGTAAAAACCATTAATATAACTGAAAAAACAGGCAGGGTAGTAGGCATACTGGATGTATCTGAAAAAGAAGACCTGATGATCACCTGTAAAAGTGGTGTTACCATCAGGATGAAAGTGGCTGATATCAGTTCGCAGGGCCGTGCAACGCAGGGTGTAAAACTGATCAGGATAGATGAGGGAGATGAGATAGCCGCCATTTCAAAGATCAATGTGGAGGAAGATGTAGAAGAAATAATAGAAGAAACTACAGTTGACGGGTCCAACACAACCAATTCAACAGAAAATCCATCTGAAGGAGAGGACACAGTTCCACAATCATAATTTTATTAAAACAAAGAACAATGCGAAAACTTGTATTGACATTATTGCTTGCCGCATCATTTACCGGCGTTTTTGCACAAAAACTGGATGATATAAAAGAAAAGATCCAGAAAGGAAAATTTGATGAGGCCAAAGAAAAATTAGACAAGGTGCTTGCCGACCCTAAAAACCAGAACAATTCAGATGCCTGGTTTTACAAAGCCCAGATCCATCACAACATGGCTACAGCCAACCCGGCGGAATTGCAAACAGCACTGAATGCAATGACCAGGTACCTTGAACTGGAGCAGGCCAAAGATGAAAAAACAAGAATGCTGATGTCAACATTTGAGGGGCATAAAACCTTCTTTAGTATCTATTCCGATTATTTCAAATCGGGTGTAGACCATTTCAAGGGGCAGAAATATGAAGATGCAGTGAAGGCATTTCAGGGTGCGCTGGATGCATTCAGCCTGTTAGCGCAATATAAACTTACTGATGTAAAATTTGATACTACCGCAACCATCTACGCCGGCTTTGCCGCACAAAATGCAAAGATGTATGATGATGCAGTTAAGTATTATTCCAGGATGGTTGATCAGAAGATCTATGACACCAATTACATTGATGCCTACCGTTTTTTGATCAGTTATAACCTTGATACCAAAAAGGATACCGCCGCAGCCCTCAGGTATCTGGAGATCAGCGAATCCGCTTTCCCTGCTTATGAGGACTGGTGGGTTGATTATGAAATGATGGCGATGAGCAATGACCGTCAGCAAAAGATAGACCGCTATGAGCAGCTTGCTGAGAAATATCCCAACAATTTCGTGGTGGCTTTGAATCATGGTGTTGAATTGTACAACTATACTTTTTTCAGTGATCCGAAACCTTCCGATTACCTGGAATCCCAGGAAGCTACCAGAAAAGCACTGGAAAAAGCTTTAACGCTCAATCCGGAATCACATCACGGAACCTACATCCTTTCCCAGTTTTACGTAAACAGGATCTATGATGTGGAAGATTCGTTAAGGGCCATTAAAGGCACAACTGCAGCGGATGTTGCAAAGAAAAAAGAACTGAATGCCAGGATGGATAAGCACTATGAGGATATGTTCAGATATTCCCAGGTAGCACACGACATTTTTGAAAAAGAAGAAGGCAACCTGAAAGCACAGGATAAGGCCAATTACCGCAGGGTGATCAACCAGATGATTGATTACTATACCCGTAAAAAGCAAAATGATAAAGTAACCTTCTACCAGGATAAATTAAAGCAGTTGAAATAAACTGATTTTCTTTACTCTATATGAAGAAATTACAACTGCTGCTTTACATAATCCTGTTTATTTCTTTTCAAACCTTTGCACAGAACCTGAGTTCAGTGCAAAGGTTTATTGCTTCTAACGACTATGCATCAGCGAAAAAACAGATAGACAGCTTATTGTCCATCCCTTCGCAAAAACAGGAAACGGCCATCTGGTTTTACAGAGGTAAAATATATACGGAGGTGGGCAGAAGCAGTGATGCTTCCCAACCGGAGCTCCTGAAGGAAGCATTGATATCCTATAAACGTTACCAGGAACTGGATCCGCAGAATACCCTGATGGGCCTTGAAAATAATATCGGGCTATTTCATTTATACGACCTGGCATATAACAGGGGAGTGGAGCATTACAACCGCGAAGCTTATGGGCCGGCCTATCTTTATTTTAAAGAGGCCCTCGACACAGAGGAATATATCTATAAAAAGAATTTTTCCTTTAATGGAAAACAATTCCCGGCACTGGACACGCAACTGGTAAGCCTTACTGCATTTTCGGCCTATCTGTCCGGCAATGAAGAAGCTGCCATTCCTTATTTTGAAAAGCTGGCCCGGTTAAAGATGGATGGTGAAGAATTCAAAGGTGTTTATACTTTGCTTTACCAGCACTTTCAGAAAAAAGATGCCGCAAAAGCGGCCAGGTATTTAAACACCGGAAGAAAAATATTCAATGATGAGGCCCACTGGATCAGGCTTGAAATGGGAAATTCCCGTACACCCAAGGACCGGATGAACCGGTACGAGGAAATGCTGAAGAAATATCCCGGTAATGGTGTACTCACCATGAATTATGCCATTGACCTTTTCAATTATGTATATGGAGGAGAGAAGCAGGATGACCATAAAGTGAAACAGGAAAAATTACAGGATGTATTGAAGCAATTACTCAGGCTCGATACCAGTTCGGCCTTAGCCAGTTACATGGCCGCCCAGCACGCAGTAAACCAGTTGTACGATCTTGAAGACCAGCAGCGGTCCATTGAAACGGGGCAGGCAGGTTATGATGCGAAAATGAAGGTGATCACCGATAATATCACCAGGGTGAACATGGAACTCATTCACCATGCAGAAAAAGCTTATCAGCTATACACTTCACAAACCAGTCTTACTGAAGAAGACCGCAACAATTGCCGTCGCCTGATCAATAACCTGATCCAGGCCTACCGGTTAAAGAAGGAGGGTGAAATAGTAATTTACTACCAGGATGTTTTGAAAGGGTTTTGATAGAATCTTCTGACTGTTTAACAAAAAGCTTTTTAAGGAGTAGCATTAAGGCTCATGACCTAAGCTTTTCTTCAACCTGTTTATATTCATGTTCTCAAACGCTTCGCAACATCGTTTTATTCAGGTGCGAGCCATCACGCTCTCATACTTTGATGTAACGTAAGCTATGGCTATAAGAATTGTTATGTTACTCAGGTTAGTCCTTGTGCGTGGATGGCCTTGTTTTTATTTTTTTCTCAACAGCAAAAATCATTTTGCAGCGTTTCGGCGCAAAATGAATAAAGCCCGTGAGGGCTATAATCTCTCTAGACATCTCTACGAGGGCTTGTAGGAGTAGCGATCCGTTAAAGCCCACTCGTAGA
>CBIHLW010000094.1:0-8653 GCA_966210755.1 uncultured bacterium | reverse complement strand
TCCTTTTTCTTCCTTTATTGGGTAAATAATGGACTTCACATCCGGCATCGGCCAGTTCTTTCATCCTCATCTCCTTCTCAGGCCAGTGGTAAACTGCAATTGCCACCTTATGGCCTTTGTGCGCTGCCCGTAATGCTGAAGCATACCAGAGTTCTTCACTTCCGCCCCAGGGGCTTCCACTCATCAGGCTTATAAAGAAGATTGACATTGAATAAAATTATTCCTGGTTTATTTATAACTAATGTTTTTTTTCCCATCCGTTGAATAGAAAATTATCGTATGGATGTTTGATCAATGGGAAAAAAATCAATAAAACCCCCGCTATATCGGGTAAAAAATAAAAGTCAACCAGGCTTTTGTGCTACTACTATGTAATTAAGCGTGAATACTTCATTGGGGAATTTTTTATCTACCCATATGGCAAAATGATTTCTGAGTTGCGTAAACCGTAATTCCATAAAAAATATCTTCCTGATCTTATTCAGGAATGTTTTGTGCTTTGCAAAGGAATCATAAAGCATATTATTTCTTAACTGGTAAATAGCAGCCCATTTTCCACCATTAGGCCTGATATAATCAATATCAAATCCGGATCTTACAAACAACTCCTTTAATGCATGTTTGGTGTATCTGAAAAAATCATAAGGCTCTTCATGAAGTTCCCAAGCAAAGGGAACCGTAAGGATCACCCTGCCGCCCGGCTTCAATACCCGGTAAATTTCCCGCATCATTTTATCATGTTCAAACACATGTTCCAGCACCTGCGTACAAAATATGGTATCAAAATGATGGTCAGGGAAGTTGAGCTCCGTAACAGGACAGATCACATCTACCCGGTTTTTATCGCTTTGAATGATATCACATCCTATGCTTGAAGTGGTTAAAGGAGCATAAAGCGGTTCGTAAGGTTTGTTGCCACATCCGAGGTCAAGAAAATCTCCTTTCGCATAATTGGTAATGGCTTCCCTGATGTCCCTGATCAGAAAATAATAATGAATGTAATGAGGATGCTTGCTGCTGATCTGCCAGTTACTGATCCGGGGTAATTTCTCCTTTCTCGACATACTCAAAAATATTGGTTAAGTCCAACACTGGCCACCACCATTTTTTGATGAATGGCATGGTACATCAGCGCTTCATTTTCTTTGGCTTTATCCCGTGAAGGTATTTTATGATAAAGATGGTAACAAAGCGCACCCATTTTCAAAGAACGCTTCCTTACACCTGCATTGATCAGTCGTATGGCAATCTCCCTGTCCTCACTTCCCCAGCCCTGGAATGCTTCATTGTAACCATTCACCATAATCAGGTCCGATTTATAAAAAGCCATATTGCAACCCTTAACATAATAGGTGAAACGGCCACTGGTTTTATACCGTTCAGCCAGCCATCTCCTGAGTGCCTTATTACGCATATCATTAAAACTCATTCCTTTTGTTCTGAACTTTTTTATATCAATGGACCGGTGCTTAAGTAAATTTTCAGTGGTGGACGGATTAAGCATTACCCTGCTGCCTGCAACAAAATGGTGCGCCCGCCTGGCTTCAAGATGGTCGTGAATAAAATAGGGATGAAGTATGAGGTCGCCATCTATCTGAATGATATAGTCTCCACGTGATACGGCAATTGCTTTATTGCGGATGGCTGAAAGCCGGAAACCTGCATCTTCATGCCATACATGAAACAAGGGAATGGGAAAATTCTTTTTATGTTTTTCTATCAACTGTCTTGTTTCCTCTCCCGACCCATCATCTGCAATGATCACTTCACCAGGCAAAACCTTTTGATTCAAAACACTTTGAAGGCAAAGATCCAAAGCCTTTGGCCAGTTGTAGGTTGCAATGATGAGAGATGATGTGTGCAATGTGAAAAACTTGGATATTGTTGCAAAATAAGTTATTCCTTATTGGAATAATACTGCCGGGCAAACCTGTATAAATTAAAACTTTCAGGATCTGTTTTTTTTATTTCCGCGGCCAGAACATCTTTGCGGACATCCTTCATCCTGTGCTGCTGCACCAGCTTCCATGCTCTTTCAGCCAGCAACCAGTACTTTCTTTCATTGTAGTTTCCCTGCACCTGGTGATTTTTGATGGCAGTAAAAAGTTCGCTGATACCCTGGTGTTCCGTACTTATGGTTTTGATAATGGGTGCTTCATTTTTTTTGGCTGAAAAAACCGGGGACAACATCAACCTTAGATTTTTTACAAATGTATCGGCTCCGGGTCTGTCACTTTTATTCACCACAAAAATATCAGCTATCTCCATCAGGCCAGCCTTCATTGCCTGCACGTCATCTCCTGCCTCAGGCACCATTACCACTACCGTTGTATCTGCCAGGCCTGCGATCTCCACCTCGCTCTGGCCCACACCAACCGTTTCAATAATAATGTAATCAAACCCTGTGGCTTTTGCCAGTTCAGTGATCTCTACGATCCTGGGATGCAGGCCGCCCATGGAACCTCTTGTAGCCAGAGACCTGATGAAAACACCGGGATGCGTATACCAGCTGCTCATCCTGATGCGGTCGCCCAGCACTGCACCAGCATGAAAAGGTGAAGAAGGATCAACACATAACACAGCCAGTTTTTTCCCCTCATCAATAATTTCTTTTATCAATCCATCTGTCAGTGTACTTTTTCCAGCACCCGGTGGTCCCGTAATGCCAATTATAATTGCGTTTGAAGGCGGCAATTGTTCAAGCAGGTTTTCATAACCTTCCTGTTCATTTTCAACAAATGAAATTGCTTTTGATAAAGACCTGATATCTCCTTTACGTATTTGCTTAAGCAGTTGCTGCCACATGAAAGATGAATGTTGTAGGTTTACAAAAATATGGGTATTAGTACAGACAGGACTTTGAGGCAACAGTTCATTTTCTTTACTATCATCTTCATGTTGACCGGCCTTTTTGTTTCAAGAGCCCTGCTTTCCATCAGTATGGTGCTTTTTTTAGCCTTCTGTTTTGTTCATAAGGATTTTTCCATTCAGTTGAGGGCCTTTATCCGTCATCCCTTACTGGTGGGCATTTCATTGTTGTTTTTTATTCCGTTGCTTACCTGGTTCTGGAGTGAGGATAAGGAAACATGGTGGAGGTTTGTGCGGATCAAGCTCCCCTTATTTTTCTTTCCACTTGCTTTTGCAGGGCCCTGGCAACTTTCTACAAAACAATGGAAATGGATTGCCTGGTTCTTTTTATGGCTGGTTTTTGCCGGTTGCTGCTGGAGCTTATGGCAATATGCGCCAAATATGAAAGCCATTCATGATGCTTATCTAAAAGCTAAAGTAATACCCACACCATTTGAAAACGACCATGTGCGTTTTAGCCTGGTGGTATGCATGGCCTTACTTTGCTCGTTATATCTTATTGTAAAAAATGCCGGCAGGATTGCAAGAACCGTATTGATCTTTTTATCTGTTTTTTTTGCGGTTTTTCTTCATATCCTTTCTGCACGAACGGGTCTTTTATCCCTTTACCTGATCCTGTTCTTAGGCGCGGCCTACCTGATACTTACATCCGCGAAAGTAAAATGGATCATGTTGTTTGGCATTTTAGCTATAGTAATGCCCGTGGCCTCCTGGTTTCTGGCACCAACATTTCAAAACCGCATACGGTATTTCATTTATGACCTGTCCTACATAAGACAGGAAACTTACCTGCCGGGAGCCAATGATGGCAACCGCATGTTGTCAATAAAAGCAGGATGGGATATCCTGAACCGGCATCCATTTGGAACAGGAAGCGGTGATGTAATGAAAGCCACCCATGCCTGGTATGATGAACATATCCATGGAATGCTTGATTCGGACAAGATCTATCCCAGCAGTGAATGGCTGATGTATGGCGCAGCTGCCGGCTGGCCGGGTTTGATCCTGTTCACCGTGGTTATGTGCATTCCGTTTTTATATATGCCCCGGTCGGGCCGTTTTTTCTGGATCTCCCTGAATGCCATTACTGCTTTCAGTTTTATTTTTGATATCGGGCTGGAAGTGCAGTTCGGCATATTCATTTATGTGTTGATGGTACTGTGGTGGTGGAAATGGTTTAATTCTTCAGAAGAAAAACCATTACCCTGATCTGCTAATTTGATTCAAATTTGTTTTTGAAAAAACATGACCAATTTCATTCCCATATTTCCATTAGGCATAGTTGTATATCCCGGGGAAGAATTGAACTTACACATCTTTGAACCGCGGTATAAGCAGTTGATAACGGAGTGCTATTCGGAAAATAAACTGTTTGGTATTCCTTCGGTAATAGATAACAGGATGCAGGACTATGGAACACTGATGCGCATAAAAGAAATTTCAAAACTGCATGAAAACGGTGAAATGGATATTAAAACGGAAGGCGACCAGGTATTCCGGATCCTTGAAGTGATCAAATAGGTACCCGGTAAACTATACAGCGGGGCCATTGTAAATTATCCCGCCAACCACCACCAGGGCAGCGAAGAGGTAATGCGCAAGGTGATCAATGGAATCAAAGAATTGCATAAGCTCCTTAAGGTTGACAAAGATTTTCACAAAAAAGAGGAGGAGTTGAAAAGCTATGATATAGCGCACCATATCGGACTTTCCTTACAGGAAGAATATGAACTGCTCGGATTATTACAGGAAAGACAAAGACTTGAATATATCAGGCGGCATCTTACAAAAGTGATACCCATGATGGTAGAAATGGAAGGACTTAAAAAGAAAGTAAAGCTGAATGGGCATTTTAAAAACCTTTCTGGTTTTGATCTCGAGATCTAGAACGTTTAAAAAACCAGAAGCATATCTTTGATAGATCCTTCACCACCCAGAACAAATTTGATTTTTGACTTTTGAATTTCCCTCCCCACTATGACCACCATTTGTCTCGATTTTGGAAATACAAGATTAAAGCTGGCTGTTTTTGAACAGGATAAATTGCAGGAAGTATTTGTACTGAAGGATGACGGAGTTCATGATCTTCTGCAGTTCATTCAACTACACAATCCTTCGAAAGCCATCCTCTCTTCTGTAATTGACCACAACCCTGAAATTGAATCTTTATTAAAACAACATACAAGGTTTCATAAACTAACCCATCAGTCGCGTCTTCCATTCACCATTCCGGTAGGCAAACCCGAAACAGTAGGAACAGACAGGCTTGCGATTGCAGCTGCAGCTGTTTTTCTCTTTCCACGGATGAATAATCTGGCCATTGGACTTGGATCGTGCATTACCTATAATTTCATCAATACGGATCACGAATGGCTGGGTGGATCTATTTCACCTGGAATGGAAATGCGCTTCAGGGCCATGAATCATTTTACTGCCCGACTTCCTTTAGTGCAGGCAGACTGGAACGTGCCGCTGATCGGTTATGATACCAGGACCAATTTACAATCAGGCGTGGTGCTGGGTATGGCAAGGGAAATAGATGGGATAATTGATGCGTACAGCGAGAGATATGGGAACTTTAACGTGCTTTTAACCGGGGGGGATATTCGAATATTTGAGCCCCATTTGAAAAATAAGATATTTGCAGACCCTGATTTAATTTTTAAAGGCCTTTATGCAATTAGCCAAATCAATAATGCTTAAGAATCTGAGAGTACCTGCACCTGTTTTTTTTTCCGCAATTTTCATTTTCATCTCTATCGTTTCTACAGCGCAGGATAATTCTCCTTATTCACGTTATGGTTTGGGTGATATAGTACCCCTCACCAATATAACAACGAGGGGAATGGGTGGCATATCGGCTGGTTATGCCGACATCCTTTCTGTAAATTTTACCAACCCCGCTTCTTATTCACGTTTTCAGGCAACACAGGAACTTCGTTCCAAACGTTTAGCCTCCGGACGTGTGATCTTTGATGTAGGCGTAAATATCAACAGCCGTACACTAATTGAGCCCAATACAACCAACAGGTTTACGTCTTCCGATGCCTTGTTTTCCTACATGCAGGTTGGCATTCCGTTAAGAAAAAACTGGGGACTCAGTTTCGGATTGCGTCCACTTTCCAGGATCAGCTATAAGATCAACAGGAATGAGTTTCTTTTGGATCCCATTACACAGGATTCTATTGGCAATGCTACAACCCAGTTCAGAGGCAGCGGTGGCAGTTATCTGCCCAGCATAGGAACCGGTTTTGGTATTAACCTTTCACAAAAAACCATGATCAGTGCAGGCTTTAATCTCGGGTATCTTTTTGGAAGAAGAGAAAACCAGACACTGAGAAACTTTAATAACGATTCAGTATTGTTCTATTCCGCCGAACACAACACAAGTTCTCATTTCGGAGACCTTTATATGAATGGAGGACTTCAGTTTGAAACCAGGATCAGTAATTCAGTTGTATTGCGACTGGGCGCTTCTGGTAATCTGAAACAAACACTTGATGCTTCCCAGGACAGGTTGAGAAGAACTATAGTTACTGGTGCTGCAGGTGAAATTTTACAGCTCGATAGTGTTGAACAATTGACCGAAGTACCCGGCTCCGTTGTTTATCCTGCATCTTATAAGTTTGGATTTGTGATCCAGTCAAGCAAAACGGACCGTGGATGGCTGATTGGCGCAGACTATACGCAGGATAAATGGAGTGAATATAAATTCTTTAACCAGGTTGATTCGGTTCAGGACAGCTGGATGATCAATGTAGGCGGACAATTTTATCCGAGAGAAAGGAACAGCTACTTTAGTAAACTGGTTTATCGCTTTGGATTTAATATAGGTAAGGATTATATAAAGGTTCAGAACGACCTTCCTGTTTTCGGTGCCACATTCGGACTGGGCATTCCTATCCGCGTTAGCAGAAACAGTCCATACCAGTTGAGCCGGGTGAATGTGGCTTTTGAATATGGTAAGCGAGGAAATAACGATAATCTTTTAAAAGAAAATCTGTTCAGGGCTTCTGTTGGTTTCAATCTTACCGACCTTTGGTTCATTAAGAGAAAATATGATTAATCTTTCTTCACTTCGTAAATATTTGAAAATAGCAGCTCTGATTTCAGGCTGCTTTTTCATTTACAGTTGTGAGAACGACCCTAAGGCCATTGAACAATGGACACGCAATGACGCTATGGTTGAAGAGGCCATTGATATTGAAACATACCTTAGCCAGAATGGAAAATTAAAAGCCAAACTCTGGGCTCCCTACATGCTACGCTATGAGAAAGACACGATTTTTGTGGAATTCCCGCGGTCGCTTCACGTTGATTTTTTTGACAGTGCTACAATAAAAGAAAGCCACCTTGATGCTGATTATGGAAAATATTACGAGAACTTCAACAAGGTTTACCTTCGTGATAGTGTAATTGTTTTCAATATTCATGGCGACACACTCCAAACACCCGAATTGTGGTGGGATCAAAACGCACAGAAGTTTTATACCGATAAACCCGTTCGCATCAGAAAAGGCGGTCACACCATTCATGGCATAGGAATGAATGCCCGGCAGGATCTTACTGATATTCATATCACCCGCATCACCAATAGTATTATCCAGGTACCGGATAGCATGGGAGTGGGGGATTAGCTAATTGCCAATGGCCGTTAGCCGTTAGCTGCGCAGGTCGTTTATTCAAAACAACTACCCTTATCTTCATACCTTAATTTTGAATGAATTGGATTCGCCAGGACATGCTTTTGGCTTTTGAATTTTGAATATTTACTTTTAATCAACAACCATGGAATATCGCAGAATGGGAAAAACCGGACTTCAGCTAAGTGTGCTTTCTTACGGTAGCTGGGTTAGTTTTCATAAACAGATCGACGATAGTATTGCAGATGAACTGATGGGAATTGCTTACGATAGCGGTATCAATTTTTTTGATAATGCAGAAGTATATGCAGCAGGTGAAAGTGAAAAACTGATGGGTCGTGTGCTGAAGAAAAAAAACTGGGACCGCACATCATATGTGGTAAGCAGCAAGGCTTTTTTTGGCTGGAGGGGTAAACAAAATAAACCCAATCAAACAGGTCTTAGCCGGAAACATCTCACCGAAGCATGTCATGAAGCTTTACAAAGATTGCAGGTTGATTACCTGGATATTTTTTATTGCCACCGCCCCGATAAGAATGTACCCATTGAAGAAGTAGTATGGACGATGAATATCCTGATTCAACAGGGCAAAATTTTATACTGGGGAACCAGCGAATGGAGTGCCGCTGAGATCATGGAAGCACACAGGGTGGCCGCTGCATTCAAACTTATTGGCCCATCGGTTGAACAACCTCAATATAATTTACTGGAACGCAATAAAATGGAATATGAGTTCCTTATGATCTTTAAAACCGTTGGTATGGGCAACACTATTTGGAGTCCTTTAGCATCTGGTTTGCTTACCGGAAAATACAATGATGGGATACCTGAAGGCAGCAGATTTGCACTCGAAGGTTTTGACTGGTTAAGAGACAGGCTGATGGTTGAAGACAAACTAGCAAGGGTGAAAAAACTTGGTGAGTTGGCCACTGAACTCAATTCATCTCTTGCAACTTTATCAATTGCCTGGTGTGTTGCTAATCCAAATGTTACTACTGCCATATTAGGCGCAACAAAAAAAGAACAATTACAGGAAAACCTTAAAGCACTTGATGTTTTGCCTGCATTGAATGAAGAAGTTTTGAAAAGGATCGATGAAATCATGAAGTCCAAACCAGTGCAGGCTGAATATTAAATTACCC
>CBIHLW010000093.1:0-8665 GCA_966210755.1 uncultured bacterium | reverse complement strand
AACACAATGATCTCTATTGTCCACCCCCACTTCCTTTATAATATTCCAGGATCCTCTTCCTCAATTAAAATGATCTCCAGCTCAATAATACGAATTGGAGGAAGAGGAAACTAAAAGACAGCTAAGACAGGATACAGAACAGGCCTGTCTTAATAAAGACCAATGCTTATAAGCGGTATATCATTCAAAAAAAAATAGCATTGAAGGTGGCGGATAATGGTACCGGAATGCCGGAAGAGATACTGGAAAATATCTTCATTCCGTTCTTCAGCACTAAAAAAAATGGAAGCTGCTTGGATTAAGTTTGTGCAATCAAATAGTGATGTTGCATAAGGAAATATACAGATACAATCATTTGAGGGAAAGGGGCCGGTGGTTTCCTTATTTTTTGGTTAAGGGATCAGGTTTTTACTACAGGCTGCAAAAACATGAAATGCTTTTTCTCAACATGGTCCGGCCTGTCTATTTCTATGATCTTAAGATCGCCATGTGGTTTATAATTTTCATTGTCAATGAGCTGCTGAACTTCGGCTTCAAGTTCCTGATGGGTGGTTGCAGATAAGATTTTATAGCCGGTGATCTTCTCTTCCATTACCTATAATTTATCCGGATCAATTAAAAAACAATGCCAGTTACCCTTCAGGCAGTTTCAGCAGTCAGAAAATTCTAACCCTTCTTTAATACCATTTTTGCTCACGGATATTGATGTTTGCACCAGGGATTTTAACTTTGAATCATGAAGGGTGACCATGAAATAAAAAAGCAGGAACTGGTGGATCTTCTGGAGGACCTGGATTCGCCTTTTCACCTGGTGGTATGGAATGATGAGGTGAATACATTTGAATGGGTGATTGAAACCCTGATGGAAATATGTAATCATTCGCACGAACAGGCAGAACAGTGTGCCTATATTATACACTTCCGCGGTAAGTATGCCGTAAAGCAGGGAAGTTACGATGAACTCAAACCCATGTGCGATGCCATTACTGAAAGAGGTATTGGTGCAACGGTGGAGGAAATGGCGTGATGGGAGGAGACGTGGGGCTGGAGTCGGGAGTAGCGCGTATGGAGAGTAGAGTCTGAAGTTCAAAGTTCTAAGTTCAAAGTCGGGTCGTTTATAGAATACAATATTTTTCTGCATTGGACATTGTAGTCAACGCTGTATTGAGTCCGCTGACTTTGAACTTTGAACTATGAAATTAGTACGCTGACTTTGACTTTGAACTTTCCCCTTTGAACTATGAAATTAGTACGCTGACTTTGAACTTTGAACTTTCAACTACACTGTCCCTAAAACCTCTTCAAATAATACGGCAGCACCGCTCTCCAGGTATTCCAGTCGTGTGGCCATTCCTCTCCCCATATATCTAACTCATAGTTGATGTTCTTATTGTAAAGGATGCCGGCGAACCTCCTGCTTCCATCAGGATCTTCATAAGGTCCGCTCCCTGAAAATATATGAATATGCTTACTCCTCCTGATCTGTTCTAAAATAGCGTGATCTTCAAGGTTAGGCATATAATGTTGAGGGCTGTTGAAATATACATCCTCATCAAAAAAACCCTTTGTGTATTCGGTAAGGTCGTATACCCCGCTCATAGCAATAACTCCATTGATCAGGTAGGGGCGTTGTAAAAAAAGATTCATGCTATGGAGCGCACCAAATGATGCCCCGCAAATGATGATGGGTGTCTCCTGGCTTGTTTCGGATTTAATAAAAGGGATCACTTCCTGAAACACGTATTCATTAAACTGACGGTGGCGCATCACCTTATGTTTAGGGTCCATATGAGGATTGAGCCAGCTCTCATTATTGATGCTGTTGATGGAAAATACCTTTACCTTCCCGCTATTGACCGGTTCACTCAGGGCATCCATCAGTTGGAATCTTTCATATTCCAGATAATCAGCCGCTGCTGTGGGTACAAGCAACAGTGCAAATCCATAATGGCCGTATATGGCAACAGGCATTTCCTTACCTAATCTTTCACTGAACCAGGAAGTGATCTTTCTTTCCATTTTTTCAAAATAATATTGTCAGAATTACTTGATCTGAAACAAACAAATGGCGGCCAAGTTACATTTTAAACCAGCCATCACAAGTAAAAACACTTAATTATCCTAAGTTTATTCTTCTTTTCGTATTGCTAAAAAGGTAAATATGTACTTTCGGACTTCCTATTCAGGCTTCAATGAAGAACCAACCAGACTCGATACTGCCAGCAATAAAAACGCTATCATCTTTTACGGATGAGGAAGCTTTTAGCCTTATCCTAAATAACCTCCAGGATACATTTATTTTAGTAGACCGTGATCTTAAGATAATAACCGTAACAGAACAAAGCAAAATAAAAATAAAGCAATATTTCAATGTTGAAATGTTTGCCGGCATAAGTGTACTTGATCTCGCCAAAAAGGATCGTATTCCTTTCATCCGGGACCTTTGCAATGATATTTTAACAGGAGGACAGGAAAGAACAGTTGAGTCTGAGGTCAGTAATAATGGCGAAAACATTATTCTTAAAACAAATTTCAAAGCTGCCAAAAATGAGAAGGGAGAAATAGTTGGCGTTATCATTACTTCCAGGGAAATAACAGCGGAAAGAATTGCAGCCCAAAATTTAAAAAAGGCAGAAGAAAGGTGGCGTTTTGCATTGGAAGGGGCGCAGCAGGGCGTATGGGACTGGAATTTGGAAACGGGTGAATGTTTTTATTCTGAAGGATATAAAAAACTATATGGTTATAAACCCCATGAATTAAATAACCTGATCAGTGAATGGGAATCCCTTATACATCCGGAGGACAGGGAGGCAATGAAAAAGGCCATTGCCGAACACCTTGCAGGGCCGGGACTATTTCATGAAAGTACATACCGTATCATAACAAAGGATGGTAAGTTAAAATGGATCCTTGCCAGGGGAATGATCATTGAACATAACCAGGAAGGGAAACCCATCAGGATGATCGGCACACACACGGATATTACCGAACAGGTTGTATCACGTGAAAGCATCAGGTTCTCCGAACAGAATTATAAAAATCTGTTCCAGGCCAATCCACTACCCTGCTGGATCTACGATGCTGAAACGTATAATTTCCTTGAAGTAAACGAAGCAGCTGTACGCCACTATGGAATCTCAAAAGAAGAATTTTTAACCCTGAATGTTTACAATATCCATAGTGGGGATTTTTTTGAAGAACTCGACAAGCGTCTGATCAGGGAATCTAACACCCCTTCCCTTTCCATCAATAACTGGAAACACGTTAAAAAAAATGGTGAGGAAAAATATGTTGATCTTAGTATCAACTCCATTCAATACAATAACAGGAATGCAAAACTGGTGGTAATAAATGATGTTACATCCAGGGTGGAACTGCAAAGAGCCCAGAAAATATCTGAAGAACAATTAAGAAAAAGCAATGAAAGATTCGAACTGGCCAGCATGGCCACTTCAGATGCCATTTATGACTGGGATCTGTTGAAGAATGAAATATTCTGGGGAGAAGGCATGCAAACTTTATTTGGATTTGCACCCCAGGAAGTGACCATCACCATGTGGGAAGATCTTTTGCATCCTGAGGACAGGCCCCATATTATTGAAAGTTTATCCAGGGCATTAATAAACCAAACCAAGTGGCAACATAATTACAGATTTGCCGACGCCTGGGGCAACTACCGGTATGTACTTGACCGGGGATTCATTTCCCGCGATGAGAATGGGAATACCATCAGAATGATCGGCTCATTGCAGGATATAACGGACCTGAAACAAAAAGAAAGTGAATTGCTGGCAAGTAATGAACGGTATAACTATGTTACACAGGCCACTTCTGATATCATCTGGGACTGGGATATTATCAACAAAAAAGTTTTATGGTCGGATAATTATCAAAAAATAATGGGATGGCCGCTTCCTGAAAATAACACTTTTGACCTTGAGTTGGGAACCAGTTTAATTCACCCTGACGACCGGGAAAATATTACCAAAAAAGTTTCAGAAACCATCAGCAATCCCAATAAAGATTACTGGCAGGGAAAGTTCAGGTATTTAAAATCTGATGGAAGTTATTGTCATGTTTATGACAGGGGCTATATCATACGCAATGAAAATAAAGAAGCCATAAGAGTTATTGGCGCCATGCAGGATATTACTGAAAGAAACTATTATGAACAGCTGGTTTCTCTGGAAAGACAGGTATTCCAAATGTCGACCAATCTTAATATTTCATTACAACAATTGACCGACACATTATTAAAAGGAATTGAAAATATACATCCCGGATCTTTTACATCTGTGATATTATTGAATGAAGATATAGTAGAACCGCTATCAGCACCAACACTTCCTGCAGCATTCACAGATTCGGTGCGCGGGTTGAAACTAAGCCGGGTTAATGCAGCTGCCCAGGGCAATACATTATTTACTACCAATCCGGTTTTTGCCAATGACATTGACAATGATCCATTGTGGAAGGATTATAAATACCTTACGGCTGCATTTGGATTTAAAGCCTGCTGGTCCCTTCCCATCATTCACAGTTCGGGAAAGATCATGGCCTGGTTTTCAATGTACTTTAAAGAAATAAAAAAACCTTCCGATATTGAACTTGATACACTTCACAGGGTAAGCAATATTGTGAGGATACTGATGGAACACTTCTGGTCTATTGAAGAGATCAAAAAAGTAAACCAGCGCTTTGATATCATGATGAAAGCCACACACGACCTGGTGTGGGACTGGGACCTGAAAAAGAACATTATATATCGGGATAGTATCGGGTTGCAGAATGTATATGGTATGGATGACAATAAGAGTGTGGAAACATTACACGCGTGGACCCAACGAATCCATCCTGCCGATCAGAAAAGATTTGAAAAAATAATTTCCGAGATATTGAAGTCGAAAGTTCAAAACACCTTTGATATTGAATATAGATTCCTCAGAGATGATGGAACCTATTCTCATGTATATGACAGGGGCATGTTGCTCCGCGACCATGAAGGCAACCCGGAAAGAATGATCGGTGCCGCCCAGGATATCACCGTAAGAAAAAAACTGGAGCAGGAGTTATTGCAGAATGAGCTGGAACGCCAGAAAGCCATCAATCAGGCTACTGTTGATACACAGGAGCAGGAAAGAAGCGAGATAGGCAAAGAATTGCACGACAATGTAAACCAGGTACTCACCACCACCAAACTATATCTTGATCTTGCCCTGAGTAATTCAGAACTTAAGGATGACCTGATCAGCAAATCGACAAAGAACATCATTAGTGTAATCAATGAGATCCGGCAATTGTCCAGATCCCTGATGGATCCCAGTATAGGAGATCTTGGACTTATTGATTCTATCAACGACCTCATTGAAAATATCAATCTTACACGCAAATTGCATGTAAATCTTACTGCAGATAAGCATATCGAAGCTTTACTGACCAATAACCACCGGTTAACCGTATTCAGAATCATTCAGGAAGCTTTGAACAATGCCATCAAACATGCAAAAGCTTCGGTGGTAAATATCACGATCAGTAAAAATAAGGATTTGGCTACGGTCATTATTGATGATAATGGCATCGGCTTCGATCCTGAATTGGTAAAAAAAGGAGCCGGATTAAAGAACATCCAGAACAGGATTTATTTAATCAACGGCACGCATCATATTTCAAGCAAACAAGACAAAGGTTGTAAAATAACAATCAGCTTTCCACTCAATAAAAACCAGTAAAGAAAATGGAAAAAATCACGATCCTTATTGCAGACGACCACACCCTGGTGAGAGAAACATGGAGTTTTATCCTCAACACAGACCCTCGATTCAAAGTAATTGCAGAAAGTGGCAGTGGTGAAGATGCAGTTGAGCTGGCTAAACAGCTCAGGCCGAATATCGTTATCATGGATATCAATCTTCCGGGAATGAATGGCATTGAAGCTACGCAGCTAATCAGGAAGTATTCACCAGGGTCACGTATTCTTGGTGTATCACTGCATACCCAGCCCACCTATGCAAGAAAGATGATCCAGAAAGGTGCTATGGGTTATGTAACCAAAAATTCATCCAGGGAAGAAATGTTCAAGGCTATCATGGAGATCCAGAACGGAAGGAAGTATATCTGTGAAGAGATCAAAAACATCCTGTCTGAACAGGTGATCAGCGGTGAAGACAATCAGGGCGGATTGAATTCTTTATCGCAAAGAGAGATAGAGATCATCACGTTTATCAAAAAAGGAAATTCATCCAAAGAAATTGCGGACGCACTGAATATCTCTGTAAAAACAGTGGAGGTACACCGCTATAATATCCTTAAAAAACTCAATCTTAAGAATGCTGCTGCATTGGTGAATTTCATCAACAACAGCCAGCTTGATTTTGAGAATTGATATGGCATAATATTTTTATCCGGGAAGCAACATGGCTTACTAACCGGCTCAACCTTACTGTTGAAGCCTGATATGAACCTGTTGTTTATTCCCTGCAGTGGCGGAAAATTGCAGTGGATAAAAATTCACTGCAGATGGAAAATGAAAGGATAAGAGTCATTATTGTAGACGACCATAAGATGGTAAGAGAAACATGGCGGATGCTGCTGGATGGCTATCAGCAGGTATTTGTTATTAAAGAATGTAATTCCGGAACTGAAGCCATCAATGAAGCCCCTGCCCTGGATCCGCATGTGATATTAATGGATATTAATATGACACCCGTAAATGGTTTTGAGGCCACCAGAAAAATATTGAAATCTTCTCCCCATATAAAGATCATTGGCATGTCTGTAAATAACCAGCCCGGTTATGCCCGAAACATGATGCAGCTAGGCGCCCGGGGCTACATGACAAAGAATTCATCCCGCGAAGAAATGATCAGGGCCATAAAAGAGGTAATGAAAGGAAAGACCTATATCTGCCATGAGGTCTGGAATAAGATGAGTGGAAATATGTAGATAGCGTTTAAAATTTAAAGTTCAAAGTTTAAAGTTCAAAGTTCAAAGTCAGCGTACTCAATCCGGGTAGTTTTTTCGCTTTGCTTGTATTGATCCTCTTAATTCCCTGATTTCAGGTTCATGGCTTTGAACTCCTGGAAACCATCTAACGGCAACCGAAGGAAAACGTTGAATTTAGTTCACCGACTTTGAACTTTGAACTCCCGACTCCCGACTATAGACTCAAGACTCCAAGACTCCAGGACGCCCTCCTCCTTCCTCCCGACTCTTTTCTTTACCTTTGCCCACCAATTTTAAAATGAGCATGAGCAATTCGTTGTCAAAGAATTTTGAACCGCAACAGGTTGAGGAAAAATGGTATAGCCATTGGATGAAAAAGGGATATTTCAGCAGTACCCCCGATGAAAGACCTCCATTTACGGTTGTTATTCCACCCCCTAATGTTACAGGTGTGCTCCATATGGGACATACCCTCAACGAAACCGTGCAGGACGTACTGGTGCGCAAGGCCAGGATGAGCGGATTCAATGCCTGCTGGGTGCCTGGCAGCGACCATGCTTCTATTGCCACTGAAGCTAAAGTGGTTCAGATGCTGGAAAAAGAAAAAGGGATTTCCAAGCAGGATATTTCCAGGGAGGAATTTCTGAAACATGCTTTTGAATGGAAAGAAAAATACGGCGGCATCATCTATCACCAGATCAAAAAGCTGGGATGCAGCGTGGACTGGGACCGTGTAACATTTACAATGGACGACCATTATTACAAAGCTGTCATCCATGTATTTATTGATCTCTATAATAAAGGACTGATCTACCGCGGTGCCCGCATGATCAACTGGGATCCTTCTGCAAAAACCGCTTTGAGTGATGAAGAAGTGGAGTACAGGGATGTGGAAGGGAAGCTGTATTATATAAAGTACAGAATCGCTGGAAATTCAAAGTCCAAAGTTCAAAGTTCAAAGCCAGCGTCCGAAAGCCGGGAAAACTTTTCTGTAAACGACCCGACTTTGAACGCTGAACCGGGAACTGATGACTATATCATCATCGCCACCCAACGCCCCGAAACCATCATGGGAGATACGGCGGTTTGCGTAAATCCGGAAGATAAACGGTATAAACATCTCAAAGGGAAGCAAATCATCGTTCCACTGGTGAACCGGGAAGTGCCTGTGATCTTTGATGACTATGTTGATCCCGCATTTGGAACGGGTGCACTAAAAGTAACACCGGCTCACGATATCAATGATTACAATCTTGGACTGAAACATAATTTACCCGCCATCGATACATTGAATGAAGATGGAACACTCAGTGAAGCGGCTGAAGTGTTTGTTGGTATGGACAGGTTTGAAGCAAGAAAGAAAGCCATTGATCAATTGAAAGCGGAAGGTTTGCTGGTGAAGGAAGAAGTTTACCAGACAAGACTTGGCTTTTCACAAAGGACCAATGCAGTAATTGAACCGCGGATATCTACACAATGGTTTGTAAGTATGCGCGAACTCGCCGATAAAGCATTGCAGGCTGTGGTAAATGGAGAAGTAAAGATCCATCCGGAAGAAAGATTCCTGGCAACCTATAAATACTGGCTTGAAAATGTGAAGGACTGGTGCATCTCGCGACAACTATGGTGGGGGCAAAGAATTCCTGCATGGTACGAAAGCAGTGGAAATTTTGTGGTGGCCGAAACTGAAAAAGAAGCCGAAGAATTATTCAAGAAAACTTTT
>CBIHLW010000092.1:0-8679 GCA_966210755.1 uncultured bacterium | reverse complement strand
CCGTTGTTAAAGATAAAGTGTCCAATAGCATCAGGATCACGGTCAATTGCAGAATGGACCCGTTGTAGTGATGATGAGCAATGTACAGCAGATCATTTTAAATTATAATTCCAACGTATGGTTGTTCAATTAAAACTCAGGCAACTTGCATCAATGGCTGTATTCATGTTTTGCATGAATCAAGGCTTTAGTCAGGAAGAAGATCTTTTGAGCGGTTTAGGTGAAGAAAAGCCTAAAAAAGAATTTGTTTACAATGCCTTCAAATCCTCAAGGGTTATCATGGCCCATAGTATGGAAATGCTGAGACCGGGTGTTCTTGACTTCAGGATCCTTCACAGATTTGGAAGGATCAATGGCGGGGCATATGAATTCTTTGGTTTAGATGGTCCGGCTACAGTAAGGTTAGGGTTGGATTATGGTTTACATAACAATCTCACAATTGGAATTGGAAGAAGTACATTCAATAAAGAACTCGATGGATTTCTTAAATGGCGCGCCATACAACAATCAACCGGACCAAAATCTTCACCGGTTTCATTGGTAGCCGTTACCGGTTCTACGTTAACCACCATCAAATGGAGCGACCCCTCAAGGGAAAATTATTTTTCTTCCCGTCTTTCTTATTTTGGACAACTGATCTTAGGAAGAAAGTTCAGCGAAGCAGTTACTATACAGGTTATGCCATCCATTGTGCATCGCAACCTTGTTCCAACTGTAAATGATCCCAACGATTTATTTTCTGCCGGTATAGGCGGACGGTTCAAATTAACCAGGAGGGTATCATTTAATTTTGATTATCATTATGTTATCAACCAAAATGAAACCGGCGACAGGTTTCACAACCCGCTTTCCGTAGGGTTTGACATTGAAACGGGTGGCCACGTGTTTCAATTGCATTTCACTAATTCACAGGGCATGAATGAAAGGGCTTTCCTTGCCAACACGGATTATGACTGGGGAAATGGTGACATTTTCTTTGGATTTAATATTTCAAGGTCATTTCAGCTCAGGAAAAAGAAAGGTTGATAAGAAAGTAGCTTTCAACTGATTGATTTTTCAATTTCAGCAATTACTCATACTAAATACCTCCATAGCTGATGGAGGCTTTTTTATTTAGATTATTGAACTACCTTAAAGTACTGCTATCCCAGATCTCACCTTTTATCAATCAAAAACAAACTTTTATGAAAAAAATTCTTTTCCTTTTTTCTGTTGTTGCTTTTACAGCCTGTAATGAGGATAATGTAAAAGTTGAATCGGCAACAGACACAAAAAAAAATGAAGATGTCAGCTATGCTTATCCTATCAACTATTCTTCAAAATTTGAAACAGGTAATCCCGCACATGCCCAAACAATATTACAATTATGGAAACACTGGGATGAAGGCGACCTGTCAAAAAGCAGGGACATGTTTGCGGATACTATTGCGATGTTCGTTTCAAATGGAATGACAATGGCCGGACCAAAGGATTCTGTTATTGCCTGGACCAAACAATACCGTGACATGTTCTCGAAAATTGAAAGCAAGGTGGATGCAGTAACTTTTTTAAAAAGCACAGATAAAGAAGAAAGCTGGGCAAATGTATGGGGCATGGAAATCTATACAGATCTTGCCGGTAAAACTGATTCTGTTCACCTGCACGAAGCCTGGCGTTTTGACAAGGATGGAAAGATAAATTTGATGTTTCAATATACAAGGGCGGCAACTCCTCCTTCAAAACAATAATTCAATTAAAAGCTCCTCATGAGGAGCTTTTCTTTTTCAATTTTATTATCTTCGGTAATTAGTTGCATAACTAACTATTTCAGTGTTTTCAAAAGTTTTATGCTTCATCTAAAGTTGATAAAACAGTTTTATGGGTAAAAGAATCATTAAAAAAGTAGCAGTTTTAGGAAGTGGCATCATGGGTTCAAGGATCGCATGTCATTTTGCAGGCATAGGCCTCCAGGTGTTATTACTTGATATTGTTTCAAACGAGGCCAGGGATTCTGACAACAAGGCGCTGCGTAATAAGATCGTCAACGATTCTTTGCAGGCTGCTATAAAAAGCAACCCATCTCCTGTTTACACTAAAGATGTTGTAAAAATGATCAGTACAGGAAATTTTGATGATAACCTGAAAGAGATCAGCGGTTATGACTGGGTAATTGAAGTGGTTGTTGAACGCCTGGAAATAAAAAAAGCCCTTTATGAAAAAGTTGAACAGTTCAGAAAGCCTGGAACGCTTATCACTTCAAATACATCTGGCATTCCTATTCATCTATTGAGTGAAGGTAGAAGTGATGATTTTAAAAAACATTTTTGTGGAACGCATTTTTTTAATCCTCCAAGGTATTTAAGATTGCTCGAGATCATTCCTACGCCTTCAACCGATACTGCCATCGTTGATTTCTTAATGAACTATGGTGATCTCTATCTTGGGAAAACCACGGTACTTGCCAAAGATACCCCCGCCTTTATTGCCAACCGGATCGGTGTTTATGGAATGATGGCCATATTTGGCGTGATTGAGAAATTAGGATTGACCATTGATGAAGTGGATGCGCTTACAGGTCCGTTGATCGGCAGACCCAAATCAGCCACCTTTAGAACGGCAGATGTAGTTGGCATAGATACACTGATTAAAGTAGCAAAGGGCGTATATGAAAATTGTCCGGACGACGAACAAAGAGATGCTTTCCAAATTCCTGGCTGGCTGAACAAGATTGTTGAGAAGAACTGGCTGGGCGATAAAACAGGCCAGGGATTTTTTGCCAAAAGAAAAGGAGCGAAAGGAGAAAAAGAGATCTACACTCTTGACCTCACAACCCTGGAATACCAGCCCAGGCAAAAACCAAAATTTGCTTCTGTTGATGCAGCAAAATCGATAGACGATCTCAAACAGCGATTAAAAATGCTGGTAGCAGCCCAGGATAAAGCCGGTGAATTTTACAGGCAATTCCATTATGGTTTGTTTTCTTATATCTCTCACCGTATTCCTGAGATCATTGATGAGGTTTACCGTATTGATGACGCGATGATGGCTGGTTTTGGTTGGGAGATCGGTGCTTTTGAAAGTTGGGATGTACTTGGTGTTGAAAGAACCATCAAAGCAATGAAAGCTGCCGGTTATTCTGTTGCAGGATGGGTGGAAGAGATGCTTGCTTCAGGCAATACATCTTTTTATAAAATTGAATCGGGAAAAACACTGGTTTACGATCCCATGTCAAAAACTTACAAACCTGTACCCGGAAGCAATGACTTTATTATTTTGAGTAACTACCAGGATAAAATGGTGTGGAAAAATGGAAGTTGCAAATTGTATGATATAGGTGATGAAGTATTGGGATTGCAATGGAACAGTAAAATGAATTCCATTGGTGGTGATGTATTATCGGGCATCAACAAAGCAATAGAACTTGCAGAAAAAAATTACAAAGGACTTGTAATTGCTAATGAGGGTCCCAATTTTAGTGCAGGCGCTAATGTGGGAATGATCTTTATGCTGGCCATTGACCAGGAATATGATGAACTGGATATGGCCATACGGTTATTCCAGAATACAATGATGAGAGCCAGGTATTCCTCCATCCCAGTGGTAGTTGCACCTCACGGACTTGCCCTTGGGGGTGCCTGTGAATTAAGTCTTCACAGCGATAAGGTTTGTGCCGCTGCTGAAACTTACACCGGACTGGTTGAATTAGGTGTTGGACTGATTCCGGGTGGAGGGGGTACAAAAGAATTTGTTGTCAGGGCTTCTGCTGAAATGCATGAAGACGAACCTGAAACCATTACACTTAAAAATCGTTTTCTGTCTATTGCTACAGCAAAAGTTGCCACGTCAGGATTCGAAGCATATCAACTTGGTATATACCGTAAAGGTCTGGATGAAATAGTGATGAATCAAAGCCGCCGGGTAAGCGAGGCCAAAAGATCCGTTATTGAAATATATGAAAGTGGTTATGTAACACCGGTGCAGAAAAAAGATGTAAAGGTACTCGGAAGGTCGGCCCTGGGTGCATTGTATGCCGGTATTCATGGGATGAAAACTGCCAATTATGCCACTGAACATGATGCCACTGTTGCAAAAAAACTGGCGTATGTAATGTGTGGCGGCGATCTGAGCGAACCCACACTTGTAAGTGAACAATACCTGCTTGATCTTGAAAGAGAAGCTTTTCTTTCTTTATGTGGCGAAAAGAAAACCCTGGAAAGAATTCAAAGTGTGTTGAAGGGCGGCAAGCCGCTTAGAAACTGATATTTCTAAAAGCTGTGGAGGAAGAATTGAAATCCTGATTCAATAATAATTATTAAGCTGGCCTCACCTATGTTATCCCTGCATGTTGCGGCTTCTTCATATCCGAGTAACTCAACAAAATTCTTTGGCACAATTAAAACGGGCACGGATAGCAGGGAAATCCACAGAACACAGGGAGAAAGCATGCAGATCATTTAATTTTGAATTCCTCCGTGCCTTTTGTGGTTCTTCTGATCTTTTCATCACCCCCAAAGCGCCCGAAGGGCGTATTTGGTTTACACGTAGGAAAGAAGGACCATGGATGTCACGAAGAATTGGAACACATATTTTACGCATCCCAAGCACAACAATTGCATAACTTGATAGCGCTATGCGTACAAGATTATTTTATTACCGGTTAAGGACACTCATTGCCATTTCCCTGATTTGGGTGATTTTCGGGATTGTATTTTACTTCAACCTTATCCAGCCCGGGAATGACCTTGGCGTAAGCGTTTCACTCACTGAATTTGCCATTATTTTTGGAATTATTGGTTTTATCATTACTGCTGTACTGATATTCTTTTTAAAACCTGCTTTCCACCATATGCCAACATGGCTGTCTATCATTATCAAGTTGATGATCACTTTATGCCTGTTTTTTGTGATCGCCTTCATTTTGCTGATGATCTATTTTTTCCTGAATTATACCAAGGACCTTTCAACTTATTTCGACAGCTTCTTTAGCAAACTGGTTTATACAAACACATTTGTTTCTTTTTTTATTGATATGGGACTGATGACGCTTGTTTCTATCATCCTGCTTGAAGTAACGGATAAATATGGTCCAGGAATGCTTTGGCTCATGTTAAGCGGCGAATACACCAAACCGAGGATCGAGAACAGGATATTTATTTTTCTCGATATCAATGAATCCACTTCAATTGCAGAAGACCTGGGACATGAAAAATATTTCAGGATGCTTAGGAATTTTTTCAACGACATAACCCTTCCCATCCTTGCAAATGATGGGGAGATCTATCAATATGTAGGTGATGAGATTGTGATCAGCTGGTTAAATACTCCGGAGAATAAACTTAAAAGCCTGAAGTTTATCCGCAATACCTATTTCCTGGTTGAAAGACTGTCGTCCAGGTACCAGAAAAGATATGGAAAGCAACCAAAATTCAAAGCAGGGGTACATGCAGGCGAGGTAACGGCAGGATTTATTGGTGTGATAAAAAAAGACCTGATCTATTGCGGTGATACCATGAATACAACAGCAAGGATCAGGAGCATGTGCAATGAGCTTGACGAACCTTATATACTTTCAGAAGATTTTATGAGCGGGTTTCATCAGCCACATGGCTATGATATCGATAAGATCGGAACTATGGAACTCAAAGGAAGGTCAGAACCAATTCAATTATTTTCTTTAAAACTTGAATAATGGGCGAAGCCGAGATCAATTATCAACAATCCACCATAACCATTTTCTCACACATCATTACTTATGGTAACATGGCGGATGAGGAAGTGACTGAAAATATCCGTGAAGAAATTGAGAGGATGTGGAACGAACCGGAAGGTGTGATCTTCTATCATAATACACATTTCAGAATTATATTCCGGGTCACAGCGGAAGTGAAAAAATATATTGAAGAACTTGAAATCTTAAAAAATACAGACCCCCGCAATAATTATTTCAGGATCGAAAAATTTGTGCACGGTAATATTTCATTTGTAGATGGACTGGGTTGTAATACCGGTTACTTCCTCATAGAAAATTTATATAAAGGGTCAACTACATCAGCACATGAATATGGACATACGCTTGGTTTGCCACATCCTGAGATGCTGGATATCCGGGGAGAAGGGGTGCCTGCCATCATGTATCCGCGAGGAACGCTGGTTGATCCCCAATATCAGTATGACCCGGCTATGAGGGCAGGGTTTACGGGAGGTACCATGCATCCCATGCACAGGAAAGTAAAACAACAGGATATTGAAGATTTGAAATTACACAAACTTGATTTCAGAAATAACAGGGCACTGGTTGGAGAATTCACCAATATTTATCATTGGGATCATGGTGAATATGGGTCAACAGAGGTCAGGAAGCCGCCAGATTTTGGATAGCCGATTCCAGACCGGGGAATAAAAATTCATATTGCTCATTGATGATCTTTTCAGAACTCACTGTTGCACTTTTCAAAACCTCTATACTCATTTCACCAAATACCAGTTTTATTATACCTGCAGGTACACGGGCCTTAATATAATATCCATTGAAATTTGATGCAATCTTCCTCATTAACACTTTATTACTTACAACATCAGGAGCCACTGCATTATACACACCTTTTATGTTCTCATTTTCAATGGAAGCCATTATGATCCCTGTGGCATCGTCAATATGTATCCAGCTCACCATTTGCCGGCCGCTTCCTAAAATGGTACTTACTCCAAACTTCAATGGCATTAAGAATTCTTTTAAGGCACCGCCTTCAGTACTCAGGATCATGGCAAATCTTAAGATCACAAGTCTTTTTACATAAGAGGTTACAGTACCAACAGCCTCCTCCCATTGAAGAACAAGCTGGCCAAGAAAATTATGATCAGGCGGATAGCTTTCCACGAAAGGACGGCCAGGGCCATCTTCATCTGCACCATAAAAACCAATTGCAGATGAACTGATCACAGCCTGAACTTTATTAGGAATTTCTTTTAATGCTTTAACAAGTAATCCGCCTGATCTGACACGGCTTTCAGTAAAAATTCTTTTCCTTTTATTTGTCCACCTACCCCCTGCCAGGTTGGCCCCGGCAAGATGAACGATATAATCCGCATTACTGATCGCCTCAGGGTCTATTGTACCTTTTTCAATGTCCCAGGTAGCATATGTGATCCCGGGTTTATTAATTTTTCGGTTGCTTCTTGTAAGTATGATAACCTCATAACCCTTTTTTAATAATTCTCTGGTAAGTGCTGTACCAAGCATGCCTGTTCCACCTGTGATCAAAACGGTTTTCATCACTTGCAAAGAAAGGCAAAACCGGTTTATATACAGAATGCGGTCTTTGGTATAATCTACATTGCATAAATAATGACTGTGTACTATCTTCAAAACTTATTACAAAATAATCTGCAAATGAGTTCAGTACTTCAGCTACAGAATATCAGCAAGTCCTATGGGCGGATTCAGGCACTGAAAGGCGTCAGTTTTGATGTACCACAAGGAAGCGTGTTTGGCATTCTTGGTCCAAATGGAAGTGGCAAGACCACTTTATTAAGTATCATCCTTGATGTTTTAAAAGCCGACAATGGCAGTTTCCTTTGGTTTGGCCAACCGGGTTCTCCGGAGCAAAGAAGAAAAATAGGCTCCTTACTGGAGACGCCAAATTTCTATCATTATATGTCTGCTTCAGACAATCTTAAGATAACACAGATCATTAGTGGCAGAGGTGAAGTGTCTGACATTGATAAAGTTTTACAGAAGGTAAAGCTTTATGAACGACGTAAAAGCAAATTCAAAACCTATAGCCTTGGTATGAAACAAAGGCTGGCCATTGCAGCCTCGCTGTTAGGAAGCCCTAAGGTACTGGTGCTGGATGAACCAACCAATGGACTCGACCCGGTAGGTATTGCTGAGATCAGGGAACTTATTGTTGAACTGAAAAATGCAGGACATACCATCATTATGGCGAGCCACCTGCTTGATGAAGTTGAAAAGGTTTGTACACATGCGGCTATCCTGAAAACCGGTGAATTATTAACTACCGGGCCCGTTGATGAAATTATGCAGGACGAAGATGTGGTGGAGGTAAGTGCTGCAGATGTAAATATGCTGGCCACTGTATTGCGTGAATTCAGCGAACATGTCAGTATCAATTCAGCTGCCGGAACTGTAATCATTAATTTACCTAAAGGCAGTGCAAGACTGGAAGATGTAAACAGTTTTTGTTTCAGCCAGGGCATCGTATTGAATCATTTATTACTTAAGAAGAAAAGGCTGGAAGCACGCTTCTTTGAATTAACCAACAACTAATAAAAATCTTATGGGTAACCTGTTAAAAACTGAGTGGCTTAAAATAAAGAAATACCGTGCCTTCTGGTGGATGGCATTGATCGTTGCGCTTTCTTATCCTGGTATCAATTATATTTTTTACCAGATCTATGTTGAGTTTACGAGAGAGACCGGTGATGAAACCAAGGCGATGATGGAATTCCTGTTAGGCAACCCATTTACATTTCCTGAAGTATGGCATACAGTAGCCTATGCGTCGTCGATCTTCATTTTTATTCCATCTATTCTCGTCATCATGTTCATAACAAATGAATATACTTTTAAAACACACAGGCAGAATATTATTGACGGATGGAGCCGTAATCAATTCATGTCAGCTAAAATGATCGATGTGCTGATCATATCTCTTATTACTACTCTTATTTATATCCTGG
>CBIHLW010000091.1:0-8716 GCA_966210755.1 uncultured bacterium | reverse complement strand
ATATGATAGAAATCATTTAACCCTTTATCAATCTTCCATCAACTGAACATTTTATGTAATCCGTATCGTAATGCTTGCGTGACAGGTTATTGCTATCGCTTATATGCAGGCTATTTTTTGAAACGGCTCTTATCTGTTCAAGGTGCACCGGGCTTTCCCTTTTTTCTTAATGTTCGCCTGAAACAATGAAGATGCTGTTATGATCAACCAATTCACAGCTCAACACAAATATTTTTTGCCTCGGTAAAAAATCTCAAAGCTTCCCATCCTCCTTCCCTTCCTACCCCGCTGTTTTTCATTCCACCGAAGGGTGTTCTCAAATCTCTAAGCAGCCAACAATTTACCCATATTATGCCAGCTTCTACTTTTGAAGCCACCCTGTTTGCTTTTGAAATATCCTGTGTCCATATGGTTGCAGACAAACCATAACTGCAGGCATTGGCCAGTTGCAATGCTTCTTCTTCCGTTTTGAATTTCTGCAAACTCACAACAGGTCCGAATATTTCATCCATATTTGTTTCGCATGCAGGACCCAGTCCTTCAATTACAGTTGGCTCAATAAAATATCCGTTCTGGCAACGTCCTCCCGGATCCACAGCATGGCCACCTGTAAGAATCTTTCCTCCTTCCTGTTTTGCTTTCTCAATACAATTCATCACCTTTTCAAAATGTGCCTGACTTACAACTGATCCCTGTTTTGAGCTTTCTTCCAGCGGATCTCCAACCTTGAGGGTTTTTACCAATTCCACAAATTCAATTTTGAATTTCTCATAAATGGATTCTTCCACAAGTATCCTTGAACCGCATAAACAGATCTGACCCTGATTAGAAAATGAAGAATGAAGTGTTGTTCTTATCATTTTTTTCCAGTCGCAATCCGCGAAAATGATATTTGGATTTTTACCACCCAGTTCAAGTGAAAGTTTTTTAAACATGGGCGCGGCTATAGATGCTATTCTGGCGCCCGCCCTGGTACTTCCCGTAAATGAAATGGCTTTGATAGCCGGATGTTTTACAATAGCCTCTCCGGTTGTTTCACCTCTGCCATGTACAATATTCAAAACACCGTCGGGCAGTCCCGCGGCTTTGCAAATTCTTGACAACAGGAACGCCGTAACTGGCGTTACTTCAGAAGGCTTGGCGATCACACAATTACCTGCTGCCAGTGCAGGAGCGATCTTCCAGGTAAACAAATAAAGAGGCAGGTTCCATGGTGAGATGCACCCAACGATTCCAAGTGGCTGACGCATTGTATAATTAATGGCCTTGTCTTCCATGGCATGACTCTCCGAAGCAAAATGCATGATGCCGGTTGCAAAAAACCTGAAGTTGGAAGAAGCTCTTGGAATATCAACTTTTTTACTTAGCCATAACGGTTTGCCATTATCAATTGTTTCTGCCATGGCAAGTGCCTCCAGATTCTCTTCTATGAGCGTGGCGATGCGATTCAATATTGTAAATCTTTTTTCCGGTGGAGTAACGGACCATGATGAAAAGGCTTTTTCTGCGGCCTTCACAGCTACTTCTATATCCTTCTCACCACTATCCGGTATTTGCGAAAACACCTCTCCGGTTGCCGGATTCACATTATCAATAAACTTTCCGCTCAATGGACCAATTAGATTTCCGCCAATGTAATTCTCAAGATGGTATGGTATACCCATATCAACGGATGAACTGCTCTTCTTCAATTCCGCATTATAAATAGTATCACTCATTAACTGGTAATTCTTAAATCGTAATTTAAATTGATCCCGTTCTTCCCCCATCAACCGGAATGCTGGTACCATTTACGTAAGAAGCTGCGGGTGAAGCAAGGAAGGCAGCTACTGAAGCTATTTCTGAAGCTTCACCAAATCTTTTCATCGGTACATCTTCCTGCATTTCCATTTCAACTTCCTCGATGGTCCTGCTTTTTTTTGAAGAAGTATTCTTTACAATACTTTCCAGCCTTTGTGTTTTAGTAAATCCCGGCAACACGTTATTCACAGTTATATTGAACTGACCAAGTTCATTGGCCATGGTCTTTGCCCAGGATGCAACAGCGCCTCTTATGGTATTGGAAACTCCAAGATTCTTCAAAGGGATCTTTACAGAAGTAGAGATGATATTGATGATGCGGCCATAACCTTCTTTTTTCATTCCACCAATACATGCCTGTGCGAGGATATGATTACATACCAGATGCTGGCTGAATGCATGTATAAATTGTTCCGGTTTGGCATCAACAATCATCCCTGCCGGAGGGCCTCCCGTATTATTAATGAGGATATGAATATTTTGTTCAGCCACTATACCGCTTATCACCGATTCCACCTGACCGGTATTGCTGAAGTCAGCAACATAATAGGAATGTACCTGCCTGAGGGAAGTATCAAGTTGCATAACAGCAGCTTTCAACATTTCTTCGTTTCGTGCGAGCAAAATACAATTGGCACCCATTAGTGCAAGTTCTTCTGCTATTGCATAACCTATTCCCTGACTACTTCCGCAAATAATAGCATTCCTTCCTTCGAGAGATAAATTCATAAGACCAAACTTAGGCAGTTTTGTTGTAATTTCCCTTGAAAGAAAGCACCGCCCAATAAGCCGGATGCTCAGGCCTTAACCACAAACCAGAAAATATGATCGCTGCTCCTTTTAATCTGAAGAAATGGATAAATGAAAACAGGGAATTATTAAAACCACCTGTAGGTAACCAGTGTGTATACAAAGATGCCGAGAATTTTATAGTAATGGTTGTTGGAGGTCCCAATGCGAGAAAAGATTATCACTATAACGAAAGTGAAGAACTTTATTATCAGGTTGAAGGGAATATAGTATTGAAGATCATTGATAACGGAGCTCCACGGGATATTCCCATCAATGAAGGTGATATGTTCTTATTGCCCCCTCAGACACCGCATTCACCACAAAGACCTGCAAATACCGTTGGATTGGTGATAGAAAAAGTAAGGGAAGAAGCAGAAGATGAAAAAGATGCATTTATGTGGTTTTGCGAAAAATGCGGTAATAAACTTTATGAAGAATCTGTTTTTGTAAAAGATATAGTAAAACAGTTGCCTCCCATCATGGAAAGATTTTATTCAAACCAGGAATTAAGAACCTGTAGTAAGTGTGGTGAGGTAATGGAGCCTCCGGTGAAAAAGTAAATTCAAAAGCATGCCCTGAAGAAGGAAGGTCAAAATTCAAAAGTCTTAAACTCACAGCTTCTACATGATATGAGATGCACTATAAATTCGTGGATTTAAGTTTTTAGAATTTTGAATTTTGAATTTTTACTTTTGTCTTCCATGAAAATCGACATCCACACCCACATCATGCCGGAACATATGCCTAACTGGACGAAAAAGTTCGGCTATGGTGAATTCATACACCTGGAACACAGGAATTGCAAAGCCTGCATGATGAAGGGCGACCAGCTATTCAGGGAAGTGGAAGAGAATTGTTTCAGACCTGCAATAAGGATCAGTGAAATGGATCAAACAGGCGTGGATATCCAGGTGCTGTCAACCATTCCTGTCCTGTTTAATTATTGGGCTAAAGCATCAGAAGGTTTAGACACTTCACGGTTTTTTAATGACCATATTGCTGAAACTGTATCCTCCAATCCTAAAAGATTTATAGGTTTAGGCACTCTGCCAATGCAGCACACAGATCTGTCTTTGAAAGAGATGGAGCGCTGTAAGGTGGAATTAAATTTAAAAGGCGTTGAGATAGGAACAAATATCAATGGCAAAAACCTGAATGACCCTTCTTTTTTCCCATTATATGAAGCAGCACAGGATCTGGACTGTGCTTTATTTATTCATCCATGGGAAATGATGGGTGCAAAAGAAATGAGCCGTTATTGGTTACCCTGGCTGGTTGGCATGCCTGCAGAAACTACAAGGGCCATTTGTTCACTGATATTTGGTGGCGTGTTTGAAAAATTTCCAAATCTTAGAATTGCGTTTGCCCATGGTGGTGGAACGTTTCCTTATACAATTGGAAGAATTGAACATGGTTACCATGTAAGACCCGACCTGGTTCAATTAGACAATACCGTTAACCCAAGAGATTATCTTGGAAAATTCTGGGTGGACAGTCTGGTGCATGATGCGGAAGCTTTTCATTTCCTGGTGAATTCTGTTGGTGAAGATAAAATCTGTCTTGGAAGCGATTACCCATTCCCATTGGGTGAGCATAAACCCGGAAGTTTAATAGAGGGACTTGATCTGCCGGATGACATGGCCAGCAGGTTTATGCATAAAAACGCACTTGCATGGCTCGGAATTCATTCCTGATTTGTTGCATCTAATTGTTTTCTACATACCGTTCAGTTTTGTTTATTTTATAATTGTAAGAATACAGGCCACCTGCTTAATGAAAGCAGGGAGTGCAGATGAAATCAGTAAAAATGAACTACTGTAATTCCAGGTAACTGCAGATTGAAAAGAGATCCATGCATGGTCTTATTTACGGATCAGTAAGCTATTGAAATAAATCCTTTTTTCTTTTTTCCATTTCGCCGGCAATGGTTTTTCCATCCTGATCCCCGGATCTCAGTTTCTCAACTATGTGCTGATAACTTTCTTTATCACGGTTCTGGCTCAATTTGAAAACATTATCAATGGAAGCTACTTCTACTTCAAATGCAACTATAGCCTTCATTAATTTGTTGCGGTAGTCTTCCGGAAGATTATCATAGACCGTTGTGGATTGGCGGTCCCCGCCTTCAAAGTGCAGAGAAGTTTTTTTCAAAATATCAACCAGTGCCTCATCATTAAGAAAAGTCAATTTGCCTTTTACATGAACCGACATATAATTCCATGTGGAAGCCTGGTGCGGATCGCTGTACCAGGTTGCACTTACATAGGTATGATGGCCCGTAAAAACACAAAGTACATGATGATTATTTTCAAAGGCCTTATGATGGTCGGTTTGTTTCATCATATGACCCGTAAGATATAAGCCGTTTTGTCTCTCCTCAATGAAAACAGGGATCTGGGTTGCCACGGGTTTATGCTCTTTATCGCATCCGGCGATGAATGCAAATGGGTTCTTTCGAATAAATTCCATGACAACCTGGTGGTCTTTTTCTTTGAAATAAGGAAGATTATACATGGTGGGACCTATTTATTTTCTTCAACTACTTCTGCTACTTCTTCAGCCTTCATCCGGGCATTACGCATAGATACGCTCCTTGCAACTGTTCCTGCAAATTCACGGAATGCCGATGTTGTGATCTCATCATTACTTAGCATTACCGGCCGCCCCACATCGCCTCCTTCCCTGATCCCCTGCACCAGAGGAATGGATCCTAAAAATGGAATGTCATATTCTTCGGCAAGCCTTTTACCTCCTTCTCTTCCGAAAATATAATATTTATGGTTGGGTAATTCAGCGGGAGTGAAATAACTCATGTTTTCAACAAGACCAATAATGGGAACATTCAGTTGGGCCTGGCCAAACATGGAAATGCCCTTTCTGGCATCGGCCAGAGCTACATCCTGTGGAGTGGTTACAACCACTATTCCTGTTACAGGTGCTGTTTGCATCAGGGTAAGGTGGATATCTCCAGTTCCCGGCGGCATGTCAATAACCAGGTAATCCAACTCGCCCCAGCTTACATCTGTTATGAATTGCCTGATGGCGCTGCTGGCCATGGGGCCCCTCCATACAACTGCATTTTTTTCCTCTACAAGCAAGCCAATGCTCAATAATTTAATACCGAATTTTTCAAGAGGCAGGATCATGCCTTTACCATTCACTTCGGTCATCATTGGTCTTTCCCCGCGTACACCAAACATGATAGGTACACTGGGACCATAGATATCAGCATCCATCAAACCTACACTGGCCCCATCCTTTGCCAATGCAAGCGCCAGGTTAGCGGCTACAGTACTTTTTCCTACGCCACCTTTTCCACTTACTACTGCAATGATATTTTTAACGCCCGGCAGAACAGAGCTTTTATCTGCCCTCAATGTGGTAGTACTTGAATCAAAATTTACTTTTACAATGGCATTTTTATCCGTGGATGATTTAATTGCATTGATACAATCAGTTTTGATCTTATCTTTTAAAGGACAGGCGGGGGTAGTAAGAATAACTGTAAAAGAAACCTCGTTTCCATGGATCTCTATATCCCTGATCATATTCAGGGTTACCAGGTCTTTACCAAGATCCGGCTCCTGCACGCGACCAAGTGCTTTTAAAATATCTTCCTGTGTCATAATATTGTTAATGAATCCGCAAAGTTAAGCTCAATATTTTAAGCAGCATGACTGCTTTGAAATAGTACGTTATTTTTGGAATGAGATGAGGAAAATTTTATTTCTTACGATCCTTTCGACCGCCTGCTTTATAAACAGGTCTTTTGCGCAATTTGAAACGGTAAAAGATTCTGTAGTGCAGTTGTATGGAATAGTAATGACCGCCGATAGCTTAGTTGGCATACCAGCGGTAAGTGTAACCATAAAAGGATCGAACAGGGGCACCATTACCAATAATCAGGGAGTTTTCTCCATTGTAGTTTTAAAAGGAGATGAAATTGAATTCAGTCACGTTAGCTATAAAAATAAACTGATCAATATTCCCCGCAATCTTGAGGGTAATCAATATAGTGTTGTTCAGCTTTTAATAGAAGATACCACCTATCTGCCGGCAACCATCATCAGGCCAAGGCCAACTCCTGAGCAATTTGCAAGGGATTTTGTTAACAACAATGTTCCTACCGATGATATTGAAATAGCAAGAAGAAATAATGATGAAGCCAAAAGACGTGTGTTAATGCAAACCACTCCATCAGATGGTGGAGGTGCCGTAACCATGCAATTGCGGAACATTGCCAACCGGGCCACTTATCAGGGCCAGGTACCTCCAATGAACATCTTTAATCCTGCCGCCTGGGCTGAATTCATACAAGCCTGGAAAAGGGGCGATTTCAAGCGCAAAAACTAACAAGGCTGCTTATTGAAGAATCAATATGTGCTATTGTAATTTACAAATGCCCGTAATACATTACCGGAATTACCATCCCAATTCTTATTACCCAAAATAAATGAGACAGGGAGATTTTTACTAGGTTTGCGCCAATACTCAATTGCAATATGAAAAATATTTGTGTTATTGGTGCGGGTACCATGGGAAATGGAATTGCGCATGTCTTTGCCCAGAGCGGATTCAGGGTTGCGCTTGTGGATGTTTCCCAGGACCAGCTGAATAAGGCCATGGCAACCATCACAAAAAATTTTGACAGGCAGGTTACAAAAGGCACCATCACAACCGAAATAAAAGAAAACGCACTAAAGAATATCTTTACCAACTCCTCTCTTGCTGCCGGTGTTAAGGACGCGGAACTGGTGGTTGAAGCAGCTACGGAAAATATTTCCCTGAAGCTGGAAATATTCAAACAGATTGACGAATATGCGCCGCAAGGCTGTATCCTGGCATCCAATACATCCTCTATTTCCATTACAAAAATTGCAGCTGCTACTTCAAGGCCGGAAATGGTGATAGGAATGCATTTTATGAATCCTGTACCCGTTATGAAGCTTGTTGAGATCATTAACGGCTATGCTACAAAAAATGAGGTAACCGGCGCCATAACTGCTTTAAGCAAAACACTGGGAAAAACACCCTGTGTTGTAAACGATTACCCAGGTTTTATTGCCAACAGGATTCTAATGCCTATGATCAATGAAGCTATTTATAGCCTGTATGAAGGTGTAGCGGGCGTTGAAGAAATTGACACGGTAATGAAGCTGGGCATGGCCCATCCCATGGGGCCCCTGCAATTGGCAGATTTTATTGGACTTGATGTTTGCCTTAGTATATTAAATGTTTTACACGACGGATTTGGTCATCCTAAATATGCACCCTGTCCGCTTCTGGTAAATATGGTAACGGCTAAAAAATTAGGGGTGAAGTCGGGAGAAGGATTTTATACTTATTCAACTGAAAACAGGAACATTCAGGTGAGTGCAAAATTCCTTTGATAAAAATCAAAAAACACCATATTTCAAAATCAGGATCCTCTGGTAGTTTGATAATGATTATGAACTATGATGTTTTAACTATGAAATAAGTTTCCAGCCCGTTAGTCCTTGTTTCCAATGATTCCGGAGATGCCGAAACTATACATGAGATGATAATTAGTTGTTTCCACTGTAACAGGAACCCTGTATGATGTATTTACAAACAGTGCTGCTTCATCCAGGAAATTTACCTTCAATCCCAGGCCAAGCGGAATAAAAGCACCATAATAATTTTTATACTTACTGGCACCGATACCTGCAGCCAGATAGGGTGTTACCCAATATGCATCACTAAACAATTTCAGGTTAACAGATGCATCAGCTTCCATTAATAAAGACTCTTCATTGAACGAAGGCCTCTTGGAAAACGGATAATCGGCAAATGAAAATCCCAGCGTTCCAGCGAAATCAACATTTTTATGAATTCCTTTGAAATAGGTTATGGCCAGACCTGGTGCCATCTCCGACGTCTTTGCCCAGTTGTCCTCGCGTATAACCTGTTCGAGTGAGCCATTCCGTATACGATTGGCAGAAAGAAAATCATTTAATATAAAACTTACACCGATGGCTTTGCCCCTGATGTTATTATTCTGAGCGAATGAATGTTGGCAGAATAAGGAAATGATAAATAATGAAGCAAATACTTTCTTCATAATTAGTTGTTTGGTTTTATGCTAAAAAACAAAAATAAAGGC
>CBIHLW010000090.1:0-8743 GCA_966210755.1 uncultured bacterium | reverse complement strand
GATCAGGGGTATGTTTTCCAAACCGGAAAATTGGAAAATGTACTGGAAAGAATTCATGCACCAGTGTTCAGAGATCGGAATAGGCTCGCTGTGGATAGTAGCTATCATTTCCGTATTTATAGGAGCGGTGTCCGTTGTTCAAACTGCTTATCAGCTCACCAGTCCATTTATTCCCAAGTATACCATTGCACAAATTGTTCGCGACACCGTGATCCTTGAATTTGCACCCACGCTTGTTTGCATAGTGCTGGCCGGTGTGGTAGGCAGCAAGATCGCCGGTGAGTTGGGAAATATGCGGGTATCAGAACAGATAGATGCACTGGAGATCATGGGCATCAATACAAAAGCCTATCTCATACTTCCAAAGATCGTTGCAGCCCTGCTTGTAATACCCATGCTTGTAGTTATTGCAACCGTTCTTGGATTATGGGGAGGAAGACTTGCGGGCAGCATGGCTAACATCATCACCACCGATGAATTTGACAAAGGCCTGTTACTGGGTTTCATTCCCTATAATACTTTTTTTGCCATGGTAAAGGCTTATACTTTTGCCTTTCTCATATCTAGCATTCCCTCCTATTATGGATATTATGTAAAAGGAGGCGCGCTTGAAATAGGCAGGGCCAGTACCCGTTCGGTGATCGTTAGCTGCATTACCATTTTACTTGCGGATTATGTGCTTTCTGCCCTGTTGTTATAATAGTTTATCCCATCTTTCAACAATATGCACATTCATTTGTTTTTACTGATTTGTCGTACGAAATTTAATGCATGATTGAAATAATTGACCTGAAGAAAGGCTTTGGTGGTAAGACCGTAATTGAAGGTGTCAGCGCCGTGATGAATGCAGGCCAGTGCAATCTCATTATTGGTGCAAGTGGTAGCGGTAAGACGGTCTTTATGAAATGTATCGTCGGCTTATTCCAGCCCGACAGTGGTTCCATTCTTTATGGAGGTAATGATTTTACCAGCATGAGCACTGAACAAAAGAAAGAGATCCGGAAAGAAATAGGTATGCTTTTCCAGGGTTCGGCTTTATTCAGCAGCATGACGGTGGAAGAGAACATCATTTTCCCGCTCGACATGTTTACAAAAGATAGCAGGAAGAAGAAACTTCAAAGAGTAAATGAAGTGCTTGAACGGGTAAACCTGGAAGGCGCCAATAAAAAATTCCCCGCAGAACTGAGTGGTGGAATGATGAAACGGGTTGGAATTGCCCGCGCCATAGTATTGAATCCCAAATATCTTTTTGTTGATGAACCCAATTCAGGTCTTGATCCACAGACCTCCGGACTAATTGACAAACTGATCAGCGACATTACAACCGAGTATAATATTACAACGGTGATCAATACCCATGATATGAACAGTGTCATGGAGATTGGTGACCATATCATTTACATGAACCTCGGAAAAAAAGAATGGGAAGGCAATAGTAAGGAGATCATTTTCAGTAAAAATGAATTGCTGAATGATTTCATTTTTGCATCTTCTTTCTTAAAAGATGCAAAGGATATGCGCATGCTGGAAGAAACAGGGAAGATCTCCAGCGACCGTAACATGGAAGAAATGACACACGATGATACCCCTCCTTTAGATCAGAATGATAACAGGGATTAACAATATGCTATCAATCGCTTATCATCTTATTAACACCGATATAATCTAAGCTTTGCCAAATTTGGATCATTAATCATCCAAACATCGAAGCTTATGTACAAAATTTACACTACAGTTATTGTATCCTGTATCTTATGCTCCTGTTATTCTGCACAGGTGCACTACATGGGAAGTTCATTCAAACCAACAAAGCAAGTAGATGTGTATGTAGACCCTTCTGCCATCACAAGGCCATACACCATTATGGGCAAAGGATTTGTAAGCACACCATTACACAGGGCATCTGAAAGAATTCAGGAAAACGCTGTTTACAAGGCTAAGGAAAAAGGCGCTGATGCCGTATTATTTCTTGATTTGATGATCTTAAATGATGGATCCACCCTGTCAGGGATCGCAACATCTGACAGTATAGGAAAATCATCAGTTACCATAAGCAGGGCACCGGTATCTCCCGTGGTCACTACCAGAAAAGAGATACTGTTTCTGAAATATGATTGAAGGCGGTTAGTAAAATTTGAAAGCTCCCTGCTGAGGCCCGGCATCTTCTGATGGTACTTATATCCCGGTCATTCCTTACTTTTGCGGTCCCGAAACACCGGGAAAAATTTTATCTATGAGCATTCTTGTCAATAAAAATTCAAGGGTTTTAGTACAGGGTTTTACAGGAACAGAAGGTAGTTTTCATGCCACCCAGATGATTGAGTATGGAACCAATATTGTTGGGGGCGTAACTCCTGGCAAGGGAGGCACCAATCACCTGGACAGAAGAGTATTCAACACCGTATCTGATTGTGTGAAAGAAGCCGGAGCCAATGTTTCCATCATATTTGTTCCACCCGCATTTGCAGCAGATGCTATTATGGAAGCTGCAGATGCCGGTGTTGCATTAATAGTTTGTATCACAGAAGGCATTCCGGTACAGGATATGGTTAAGGTGAAAAATTTTATTCAGGGAAAAAATACAAAACTGATTGGTCCTAATTGCCCCGGAGTGATCACGGCAGATGAATGTAAGGTAGGTATCATGCCTGGCTTTGTATTTAAAAAAGGAAGGGTAGGCATTGTGTCCAAGTCCGGAACCTTAACCTACGAAGCAGCCGACCAGGTTGCCAAAGCAGGACTGGGTGTATCAACAGCAGTTGGTATTGGTGGCGATCCTATCATTGGTACCACCACAAAAGAAGCGGTTGAATTATTTATGAATGATCCCGAAACCGATGCTATTGTCATGATTGGTGAGATTGGAGGCGGCATGGAAGCAGAAGCGGCAAGGTGGATTAAAGAAAACGGAAATAAAAAACCGGTGGTTGGTTTTATTGCAGGTCAAACGGCTCCTCCCGGCCGTCGCATGGGCCATGCCGGTGCAATTGTGGGCGGAGCGGAAGATACGGCTGCTGCTAAAATGAAAATCCTTGGTGAATGCGGCATCCATGTTGTTCAAAGTCCTGCCGACATCGGAAAGACCATGGCCTCAGTTTATAAGAAATAATTTATAAAGAGCATTTTGAAAAATCCGCCTGAGGCGGATTTTTTTATACCCTTATGTAATAGCCCACCAGCATAAACTAATAGATACATAGATGCAACATGATGAAGCAGACAACATAAAAAGAAAATAAATCAATTAAGCATAACATTCAACACAGTTCCAAAATCCAGCAACCTTTATTTTCTATTCCCTGTTTGGAAACAGTAAAAATTAAGCAATCCTGGAATCGCAACCTTAACATTTACTTGCATCTACTTTAATAATTCATTTACAATAAACAACTGCTATCTCGCCTACCTTGACGCTGAGAAATTAATTCACGCATCAACCTACTGTTTATGAAATCAAAAATTCTACCTGCTCTTGCATGCTTATTATTTATCCATTCTTATTCACAGGATAGCAGTTTTCAGCTCAAAGATTATAAATACAGAACCCCAGGATATAAGGCGATGGAGATATCATTTCATCTCAATGGTAATATGACTGACCTGAAAACACAACTCTCACCAGAGGAGTCATCCGGTAGTTTTCACCTTCAGCCTTCACGACTTACTTATTACCAGTTCAGGAGCACTGACAAAAGAATTCAAACCACCAGCTTTAATATCAACCCCTCCATTCAATCTCATAAAAACACAAGTAATTCCAATACCAGCAAATCGAGCTACCTGGATGTTGGAGCTTCCATTTACCATAATGACAGGTTTTACAGGAACAATAAATGGTTCTTTGAAATTGAAAATAATCTGATCACCCGGTTCAATGGCAACCGTGTAAAATCCAACGCTGTAAAAAACAAAACAAACGAAGCCATTGTTAATGACCGGCTTTCACTTGGATTTGGGAAAGGCAGGATCGAACATGTTCAGGATGCGCAGATGGCTCTTTTCATTCTGAATGATCTCAATGAGATGGGTTTGATCACGGGTAAACCTGAAGCGCAAACGATCAATGAATTTGCAACGCTGATCACCGATATCAATAATAAAAGAGTATTTGATAGCAGAAGAAGAAGGATCTATGAACTGACAAGAATAGAATCGTTCCTGAGAGAAAAAGGTATTTTATCTGAAACGGACATAAGACATTTTACAATTATCAACGATAACTGGGCACTGGCGATGAACCCCTTTAGAAGTTCAGGATCCAACTGGTATGTCAGGGTTGTGGGTAACGGTTCGCTTGACAGGGACAGGTCTGAATATGAAAATGGATATTCCCAGATCAATAAATCTTATCAATATTCATTTGTACTGGGTCCCCAAATAGGATATGAAAACTATCTACCCGTGAATTTACACTGGCAAAGAAATATGGGTATATCCGCCAACTGGAATTTTATCACCACAGACCTGGAAACTACATCCATTTATAATGGCACAATGACAGAGATCATTACCGCCAGCCGGGAATCAGATGCCAGGGTTTACATGTTTTATGGAATGTCCTACTACCCCAACAACCGTACAAGTATTGGAGGCAATGTGGCATTGGAAGGAAAAAGACATTGGTTTGATGATAAATCTGCTTTTGAAAGATCTTATATCCTTTCACCTGAATTAAATTTATATGCAGATTATTTTATCGGTTACAGAACAAGACTGAATGCATCGGCCCAGGTTCATTATGATAAGGCAATGTCTGATTTTAAAGGAGGCGGATCTCTTAATGAACATTTCCTGAATGCAGGCTTTTCCATATCCCTGTTCCATGCTATATTTTAATAACGATCCTTCCATTTCCTCTCCTTTGTGATATTCTTACCCATTGATATTATACAGGTATCAAAGAGATCAGGAATTTCCGGAGGGATCCAATAAATATTTTATGGCCGGCAATGGATAGTTCAAAAGATGGAGCCCCGACCGTAGTGGGGGCTCCTGAGTTGTTCAATAAGTACCGGATCTAGTGCGTGTTTTTAATTTATGCAGAATCGTAACTGTTGCCGGAAACTACCTACATCAGCTATATTTTATTGCTCCGGTATTCAGAATGCATTTGACATTGAAAGTTTATTAACAGGGGGGTAAACAAAAGTTAAAGCCACTCTCACGCCCTTTCGGAGTATAACAGCGATATTTGTTTATGTAATCAGGTTTGTTAATGCATCCCAGAACAAATATTCTCATCACAATAACCGCATTCGTATGAAATTTCCCGGATTCATCATTTTATTTATCATTTCTTTTATAACCACTCAAAGTTTTGCACAGGTGAAGCAATACCAGACACAATGGAAAAAGATCGATGAACTCATCACTAAATCAAGGCTTCCAAAATCCGCTCTGGCTGAAGTAAAAAAACTGTATGCTTTGGCTAAAAAAGAAAATCAGCCCGCCCAGGTGATCAGAACGCTTGTTTATACAGCCTACCTGCAGGATGATCTCAGAGAAAATAACGATGTGCTGTCAATAAAAGAACTGGAAAAGGAAATCCAAACCCAAAAAGAACCAGCGGCTTCCATTCTGAAAAGCATTCTGGCCACCTATTACCTCGATTACCTTCAACAAAACAGGTATCAGCTGTATGACCGCACCAATACCATTCATTTTAACAAGAATGATATTGCCACCTGGACCTTGGAAGACCTGCATAAAAAGATATCAGAACTCTTTCTCTCCTCTCTTGGCAATGAACAGCTACTGAAACAAACAAAACTGGAACCATTCGATGCAATAATTATCAAGGGCAATCTGAGGTATCTGCGTCCTACATTATATGACCTCCTTGCCCATCGTGCACTGGAATATTTTGTAAGTGATGAAAGAGATATTGTAAAGCCTTCATTTGCATTTGAGATCGATCAGCCGGAAGCATTTGCCCCCGCTGCAGAATTCATAAAACATACCTTTTCCACGCGGGATTCCGTATCGCTGCAACATAAGGCATTATTGATATACCAGCACCTCATTGCTTTTCATTTGAATGATGCCAAACCAGATGCACTGATAGATGTTGACATTGACCGGGTTGAATTTGTTTACCGCAACTCAACATCAGCAAATAAAGATTCGCTTTACTTAAGATCACTTCAATACATTGCTGATAAATATGCGGGCAATTCCATTGCAAAACAGGCAACCTATCTGTTGGCCCGGTGGTATAGCAATAATGGCAATAGCTATAGTCCTTTAAAAGATACAGCCCACCGGTTTTATAAAGTAAAAGCAAAAGAATTACTGGAAGCAGCGATAAAGGACAGTAGCCATAAATCGCAGGGATGGGTGAATAGTTATAACCTGCTTCAACAAATCACCAAACCGGAGTTTTCTTTTGAACTGGAGAAAGTAAATGTCCCCGCCCTGCCATTCCGTGTTCTTGTTACCTATAGAAATGAGCCCGTTCTTCACTTGCGATTAGTAAAAGCGGATGCCCAATTGAAAAAACAACTGGAAACGAGAAATGAGGATGATGCGTTCTGGAGCACATTGATGAATGCCGCAGCCATAAAGACCTGGAACCAGCAACTACCTGAAACAAACGATTTACAGCAGCATAAGGTTGAGATCAAGGTGGATGGATTGCCAATAGGTGAATATTATCTCGTTGCATCTTCAGATGAAAAATACAGCAAATCAAATACCCGTGTCGGTGCCAGGATGTTCTATGTTTCCAATATCAGTTTTGCCAATCAGAAAGAAAATTTCTTTGTGCTTCACCGCGAAACAGGGCTACCACTGGTTAACGCAACCGAAAAGGTTTACAAAAACATTTATGATTACAAAACATCAAAATACACCAGGGCAGGTATAGGAAATTTCAAAACCGACGTGAACGGGTATTTTAAGCTCGTCACACCAAAAGATGAGAGGTATAACAGTTATTACTTTGACATATCACACCAGGACGACAGACTTGACCTTGACGAATCTCAATACGCATATTACTACAATGACTATGAAAACCGGGATGCAAAGGCCATCAAAAAAACATTTTTCTTTACTGACCGCTCCATTTACCGTCCAGGGCAAACTGTTTTCTTTAAGGGCATCGTAATAAATCAACTTGCAGAAAACAAAGGAGTAGCAGCTGATTATTCTACTTCTGTTTACCTGTATGATGCCAACTACCAGGTGAGGGATTCAATGAAACTAACTACAAATGAATTTGGTTCTTTCAATGGAAGTTTTAAACTACCGCAGAACGCACTGAATGGCAATTTCCAGATCAAAACAAAAAATGATGGTGTCGCTTATTTTTCAGTTGAAGAATATAAAAGACCAAAATTTCTTGTGGAGTTTGAAGAAGTAAAGGAAAGTTACCGTGTTAACGATACCATTACCATTACCGGTACAGCAAAGGCATATGCCGGAAATAATATTGATGGTGCAAAAGTTGTTTACCGCGTGGTAAGAAAGCCAAGATTTATTTACAGATGGTATTTCAGATCATGGTTACCCCCTGTGAAAGAAATGGAGATCACCAATGGAGAAACAGTAACAGATAAGGATGGAAGATTCACCATTCAATTCAGGGCAATTCCTGATAAGGATATTGATGTAAAGACCGACCCGGTATTTGATTATGAAGTAAGCGTGGATGTTACGGATATCAATGGAGAAACAAGAAGCGGATCCGAAACGGTAACAGCCGGATATAAATCTTTGATACTTGACATCAACATTCCGGAAAGAGCGCCACTGGATTCATTAAAACAGATCATGATCAGAACTGAGAACATGAATGGTGAATTCCAGTCGTCCACTGTAACAGTCAACTTCCATAAATTATCGCCCGAACAAAGACTCATCCGCAAACGGTATTGGGAACAACCCGACCAGTTCGTGATGAGTAAGGAAGAATACATCAGACATTTTCCGCATGATGAATACAGCAATGAAACCGATATGAGTACCTGGAGAAAAACAGGAACGGTAGGCAGAACGGATAGTTCAAGGGCAAACGGTCAATGGGCCATTGATAACGGGAAATTGACAACAGGTTTTTATGAAATAGAGATCATTACAAAAGATAAGGACGGCAATGAAGTAAAAGACCTTCGCTATATAGAATTATTTGATCCAAAGAATGGATTTAACAGGCCGGAATATTTATGGATTGGTCATGATAGTAAACCCATTGAACCCGGTGAGTCAACTTCAATTCAACTGGGGTCTGCTGCGCAACAGGTATTTCTCATCAATCAGGTAGATAAAAAAGGTAGCCAGGGATTTACCGAAATTCCTATTGGACAAAAAGGAAAGCAACCCTTTCCCGGCCTTGAGCATAATGAAACTGAAGCCGGGTTCAGGTATACTACCATCAATAATGAAAAGAAAACTTTCCCTTTCACTGCAACGGAATCAGACCGGGGTGGGTATGGTGTACATTTCTTTTTTATAAAAGACAACAGGCTTTATCAATATGGCGATATCATCAGTGTGCCCTGGAGCAATAAAGAACTGAAAATCGAATTCGCAACCTTCCGGGATAAAACCTTACCAGGAAGCGAAGAAAAGTGGAAAGTGAAAATTTCAGGATATAAGGGAGAACAGGTAGCTGCTGAAATGCTGGCCAGCATGTATGATGCTTCGCTGGATCAGTTCAGGCCTCATAATTGGAATAAACCAAATTTGTGGCCCTCATATTATAACAACCTGAACTGGAATGATGATTTGAATTTCACCGCTG
>CBIHLW010000089.1:0-8756 GCA_966210755.1 uncultured bacterium | reverse complement strand
CGAATGATCTCTGAGCAACCAGCCATCCCTGCATAACCTCAACCAGAAATCCATATACAACCGCAACAGTAAAAATTGCAGTGTTATAATACCTGCTATTACCGGGGAATGCTGATCTCCATAAGAAAACCAATAGTGCAAAAAATGAGATGTGGATCAGTTTATCTAATGGTATATCTACTTTTCTTTCAGGTAAAGCAGATCCGGGAATGAAAAAAAGGCAGGACATAATGATGAACCAGCTTATTGCAACCTTCTTTGAGGTGAAAAATTTCCCTTTCAACATATTTGCAATGTAAAATAAAAAGTTCCGGAATAATGTTATTCAGATAAACGCCGGTAAGTAATTACCATTACAGGCTTACGGGTTCTCCCGACACCATTGGAGTTGTTGTAGGTTTTGAACTTCCGCCCCTGGGTTCAACGGTTATGGCAAATGCACGGGCATTCTGTATATTCTTCATTCTATACATAATTCTCTCCTGTTTCAAATCAATGGTACCCAGGTTAACAGGAGCGCTGCTTTCATCTGGCAATAAAGCCCAGAGCTGGTATTGTTTGCCTGATGCAGGTGCAGGCATATTATTGATCATGAGGTACACATCCTTACTAATGGTATCCCAGTAAATGGTGGCAGATGCTGAAGCATCTTTTATGGCTGCCATTTTAAAATCTGATCTGGGCTGTAAAGATTGCGACTTCAAGGCCAGTTGATCTTCTGATTGTTTTAATCTGGTTTCAACTTCGGCTAATCTTGATTGTGATGCACGGTATTTATTATTGGAGCTGATGGCCCAGTAAGCGGCACCCGCAAGCAGAATCATGGAGGCAGCGGCAAGCCACTTCCAAATCCCCGAATCCCTTACAGGGGCTGACTCCTGCTCCAGTTCATAATCGTTGGGCTCTGCGGAAGTGGTTGAAAGCTTTTCCTCAATCTGTTGTTGCAGATGATGTGGAGGTTTTATAGCATCTGAAAGTAACTGGTGTTCCAGTGTAAGTTCAAAAGCATTTCTCGCTTCAGCAATTTCGGGATATTGCTTACATAACAATTCAAACTCCCTCCGTTCTGTTTCCGGAAGCAGTCCCATTACGTAGCTCTCTACCATTCCGCCTGCTATGTATTCTTTTACATTCACCTTGACAATTGTGCTCTTAATTGAATTAATGCGCTTCTAATCCTTGTCTTTACGGTTCCCAATGGAATATGAAGTGCCTGGGCAATTTGTTCATGCGTATAACCCTGGAAAAATGACAGGTCGATCAATAATCTTTGTTCATCCTTTAAATTATGGATCAGTTTTTTTAACCCATAATCGTCTATACCCTGCCTGATGCCTGGTAAATTGATCTCACCATCAAGCGGTGTTTGTTTCAGGCTTTGCTGAAATCCTCTCGACCTTGTTTTATCTATAGCCGCATTTCTGGCGATATTCAGCATCCAGGTAAATAATCTTCCTTTGAGAGCGTCGTATGAATCTATCCTGCGCCAGATATTGACAAAGGTTTCCTGGAGCACATCATTAGCCAGTTCCTGATCTGGAACAATCTGTCTGATAATCCCATACAGGGCGCCTGAGTAATGCCCATACAAATAGCTAAAGGCCTGGCTATCCTTCAGACGCAAAGAATCAACCAACTCATTTTCCTCGTATGTGGTTTTGATACCCAAGATCAGATGTAATGAAACACCATTTTTATATACGTAATTATTTAAAACCCGGATTCGATCAGCTTACCAGTTTCTGGTAACCCTGTGCATCCATCAGTGCATCTATGTCGCCAGCTTCATTAAATTTCATCCTCACCATCCAGCCTTCACCATAAGGGTCAGTATTAACAAGGTCTGGGTTCTGGTTTAATTTAGGATTTACCTCTGTTACTGTACCTGCAACAGGAAGATATAGATCAGAAACGGTTTTTACTGCTTCAACCGTTCCAAAAATTTCTCCTGCATTTAATTGCTTGCCTACAGATTCAACTTCAACGTATACAATATCCCCTAATTCATGCTGTGCGAAATCAGTAATCCCAATGATGGCTTCATCGCCTTCAACACGTATCCATTCATGATCTTTTGTGTAACGTAAATTCTCCGGTAAATTCATAAGCTTAATTTATGTTGCAAATATTAGAAATGTGGGTTGAAAGTACCGGAATTATTTTAGACAGGCAGGTGATGGCTGGTAATTATCAATATTTCTTTCTTTTTATAAGTCTTGCTTTTGTGATCCTGATATCCTTCAAAGGCCGGTCCCTGTCCTTAGCCTTACTGGTGGTGGCGGATGCGATCCTGTCCAAAACATCCAAACCTTTAACTACCTCACCAAATACGGTGTAGTTCTGATCAAGTTGAGGTGTGCCTCCAAAAGTTCTATAAACTTCACGGTGTCCGGACGGTAATTGATATCCACCAAGTCTTACGCGCTGAACCGAGTCCAGTTAATGATCCGTAAATGTTCTTCCATGCACAATATAAAACTGGCTTGCACTGCTTTCCTTTTGGGGATTTACATTGTCACCCATTCTTGCTGCAGCCAGCATTCCTTTCTTGTGGAATAAAGTTTTTCTGAATTCTGCCGGGATGGTATAACCTGGTCCGCCACTGCCCAGGGCCTGGCCCTGCACTGAACTTTTACTCAGGGGATCACCTGCCTGTATCATAAACCCGGGGATCACCCGGTGAAAAAGCACACTATCATAAAATTTTGATTTCACCAGCCTGATAAAATTATCACGATGCAGCGGTGTAGAATCGCTTAATCTCAAAATGATAATGCCTTCTGTGGTTACCAGTTCAACATCACGCTTACGGTCTTTCTTTTTGATCCTGATATCCTGTTGCGCAAGCAGGTTTGTTAATGGCAGGTAGGAAAATGCTGCCAGGAAAAAAAAGCAAAGGAGATATTTATTCAGCCTCATACGAATTCCTGGTTTTGAAAATAAAGCAGGATATGGTCTTTTAAAAAATTCTCCTGCTCAATGGGATGCATATCAGGCATGGCCATTAATTGCCTGAAATGAGGCCAGCCATCTTCATCAACATGAGAAAGCTCATAATATCCGCTGGGAGAAAGCACAGTGCAAATAGCAATATGCATAAGATCCTGCTTTTGCTCTTTTGTAAATTTTTCGCGGATGTCACCCAGCTCCTGATGGCGAATCATAAAAAGTAACGACTCCACATCGGGCTTTTTTCCAAAGCGCTCAACTAACTTTCCTTCTAAATTCCACCACCTGCTTTGTAGATCATCACTATAGTTCATACAGGCAAAAATACAATAGGAAGAACGAAATACGAAGCGGGGGGATTTGGTGCATGCAATTCAGCCAGCGGTTGATCAATCCTTTTCATTGCCAGAACTGCAAAGCAGGAGATTGAACTTTGAACTTTGAACTAATGTTATCTTTACCGCCCTTTAAAATTTAAGAAAGATGCTTCAACTGAATGCTTTAAGAAATGATCCGGCAGGAGTGAAAGAATTGTTAGCGGTAAAGAACTTTAAGGATACTGACCTGGTAGACAGGATAATTGATCTGGATGATGAAAGAAAGAAACTCACTTTCCAGTTTGATGATACAAAAGCAAAGGTGAATTCAACATCCAAAGAAATTGGGATGCTGATGGCAAAGGGTTTCAAAGAAGAAGCCGAAACAAAAAAGAAAGAAGTTGAAAATTTTAAGAACCAGTTAGATCCTATACAGACCAGACTTGAAGCAGTTGAAAAACAACTGAACGAATTCCTGGTTCAACTACCCAATCTGCCATCCGGGATAGTGCCAAAAGGAAAAACTCCGGCTGACAACGAGATCGTTCGCACCGGCGGAAGTAAACCTGAACTGTATAAAGGGGCGGTACCGCACTGGGACCTTGTAAAAAAATATGACCTTATTGATTTTGAACTTGGGAATAAGATAACAGGCAGTGGCTTTCCGTTTTATAAGGGCAAGGGCGCCAAACTTCAAAGATCACTGATCCAGTATTTTCTTGATTATAATACCAGGGCCGGTTATACTGAATACCAGCCGCCACTATTAGTGAATGAAGCCTCGGCATTTGGTACCGGCCAGTTGCCCGATAAGGAAGGACAGATGTATCATGCAACAGAAGATAATTTTTACCTGATACCAACCGCTGAAGTTCCTGTAACAAATATTTACCGCGATGAAATTTTAAAAGAAAATGACCTGCCTGTAAAAATGACGGCCTATACGCCTTGTTTCAGAAGAGAGGCAGGAAGCTATGGTAAGGATGTTCGCGGTTTAAACCGCCTCCACCAGTTTGATAAGGTTGAAATCGTTCAGCTGGTTCACCCTTCAGGCAGTTATGAAGTGCTGGAACAAATGGTTGACCATGTTGAAAAACTTATTCAATCATTAGGATTACACTACAGGATATTAAAACTATGCGGTGGAGACATGAGTTTTGCCTCTGCCCTTACCTACGATTTTGAGGTGTACAGCGCAGCCCAGGAAAGGTGGCTGGAAGTGAGCTCTGTTTCAAATTTCGAAAGCTTTCAGACCAACCGTATGAAGATCCGCTATAAAGATGAAAAAGGTAAAACCCAACTGGTACATTCATTAAATGGAAGTTCACTTGCATTACCAAGAATACTCGCATGCCTGCTTGAAAATAACCAGGATGAAAATGGCATCAGGCTTCCCGTTGTATTACATAGCTATTTTGGGGCTGAAATGATTTGAGGGAACTATTAGCCATTGGCCATTAGCTATTGGCCTTTAGCCTGGCGATTGGCTAACGGACCCCTCCTGTTCATCACACGGAACCATGCCGGTGGAATTGTTGCAAGCAGCATCATTCCGGGATAACCGGTTGGCATTTGAGGAGAATCTTCATGATGCCTTAATACCTGGTATTTACGGCTGGCCAGATAATGGTGGTCGCTATGCCGGCTCAATTCAAAAAGCATTACACGTCCAATAACGTGATTGCTGTTCCAGCTGTGGGCAGGCATGGCTCTTTCATATTTTCCATCTCCAGCCAGGGTCCGTTGTAATCCATAATGCTCAATGTAATTAACGGTTTCCAGTAACAGAATACCCTGCACAGCGGCAATGAGGAACAATAGTGATGTTAACCATCCATACAATAAAAAGATCATGAGCACCAGCCCTGCCTGAACAAGATGAAACCGGATCATTTCATTGTAAATGGAAAATACAGGATAGCCTTTTTTGCGTACATCCCTGGCTGCAATTTGCCAGGCACTGATATAACTAAATAAAATTGAACGCACATAAAAAACATAAAGCCATTCGCCATACCTGGCGCTGGCAGGATCTTCTTTTGTGGCCACCCGTTTATGATGTCCTTTATTGTGCTCGATAATAAAATGCATGTATAATGAAGAAAGCAAAAGCGCTTTTGCCAGAAACTGCTCGAATTTATTGGCCCGGTGTCCTAATTCATGTCCAACGTTGATTCCCATTACCCCGCAAAGCAGGCCCATTACAAAGGTTTTACCAATAATATCATACCATGGCTGCTGATGGTAAGTAACGGAATAAAGAAAAATGGCCAGCGAAAAATACTGGAAAGGCACTACTAAATACAAAAGCACATCATACAATTTATTTTGCCTTGCGATTTCTTCTTCGGCTCCGGACAAATTTGTTTCATCCGGCCTTATAAAAAGTTCAACAAGCGGAATTACAAACCAGGCATAGATCAGGGGTATCCAAACAATGAATCCTGAGGACATAAATGCCAGAAGCGCCCCTGCATACATTAAAAACGGAGACAGGTATTTGAAAAAACGTATCCGCATGGATCTAAATTAAAAAAATATATTACCCTTTATCACGTTACAGTTAAACAATAGCCATTTTAACAAGTCACAACCCAAATAACTTAAATGATCTCAAGGCAACTTAAAAACCAGCACCTGATGTGGCGGGCTGGTTTTGGTCCGGCAGCCTCCCAGCTTCCCCAATTAAAAGATCTGGAACCGGATAAGCTTTACAAAGCCCTGAAATCGGCTTCTGACAAGAAGCCTGAATTTATTGATGCCGCCGATGATTATTTAAAAGGCCTGATGCAGGGAATAGGCGAAGAAGGAAAGAGGCAGCAAAGAGAAAAAGGCGACCGTAAAATGGTGCAGCAGAAAAACAGGGAAGGCATTCGTAACCTTAATCTTTTATGGCTTTACCAGATGGTTGATAGTGAAGCACAGTTAAGAGAGAAAATGGCCTTCTTCTGGCATGGACATTTTGCTGCAAGAAACCTGAATATATTTTTTCAACAGGAGCTGCTTAAAGTGATCAGGCAACATGCACTTGGAAACTTCGCGGATCTTTTGCGGGAAGTTTCAAAATCTGCTGCAATGATCAACTTTCTTAATGCAAATCAAAACAGAAAAGACAGTCCAAACGAAAACTTTGCACGGGAGGTAATGGAATTGTTCACCCTGGGCAGGGGAAATTATTCAGAAAATGATATCAAAGAAGCCGCCAGGGCATTTACAGGATGGGGCGCCAATGTGAAAGGTGAATTCATTTTTCGAAAGTTTCAGCATGACAGCGGCAGCAAAACCATTTTTGGCAGAATCGGAAATTTTGAAGGTGATAATGTTCTTGATATTTTATTGATTCAAAAACAAACTGCAAAATTCCTTACAGAAAAGATCTACAGGTTTTTTGTAAATGACGTCATTGATAAAAAACATACGGAATGGCTTAGTGACCGGTTTTACAGGTCAGGATATGATATCTCGAAACTGATGGATGATATTTTTACTTCCGAATGGTTTTATGATGAAAAAAATATCGGGAAAAAAATAAAATCACCCATTGAACTCCTTGCAGGTATCAGGAGGATATTGCCAATGGAACTTGTAAATGAAGAATCGCAATTACTCTTACAACGCATATTGGGACAAACACTTTTTTATCCACCCAATGTAGCAGGATGGCCGGGAGGAAAATCCTGGATAGACAGCTCTACGCTGATGATGAGAATGCGGCTACCCAAGCTTTTCACAGATGTGGATGAATTCAATGTTCAGCCAAAGAGCGATGATGACCAGATGATGGGTATGGAAAAAAACAAGCCGGCTGTTAGAGGAATGGGAAGAGCCGGCCAGTCCATCAAAGCTGATATTAACTGGGAAGATTACCTGAAGAACTTTGAAAGTATTCCAAGAGAAAGATTATTGAATGAACTGAGCTTGTCTTTGTTACAACTTGAACCGGGGTATAAAGCAGAACTGATCAAAAATTACTCGGATAGTAACAGCAGGGAAAGTTTTTTAAAAACAGCTACTATTCAGATCATGAGCACACCGGAATATCAGATGTGCTAATCGCCCGAAACAATTAATGATTTTATCAAATAAAATATTTTATGCCAGGTAAAAATGAAGACGTTTCCAAGCTAAATTCCCTCTACAGGAGTTCTGGCAACATCAGGCGCCGGGAGTTCCTGCAGGTTGGTTCTCTTGCAACCGCATCCTTCTTTGTGCCTAAATTTTTAAAGGCTTTTGAAACCGGGAATGCAGTGCCTCCGGGAAATAAGGTGGTGGTGATACTGCAATTGAGCGGTGGTAATGATGGGTTGAATACCGTTATCCCTGTGCGAAATGATATTTATTATAAGTCAAGGCCGCGGTTGGGAATTGAAAAAGCCAAAGCGCTCGCGCTGACTGATGAAACAGGATTACATCCTGAACTAAAAGCATTTGCCGATGCCTATCATGATGGATCGCTGGGAATATTAAATAACGTGGGATATCCCAACCCTGACAGGTCACATTTTCGCAGCATGGACATCTGGCATACTGCAAGTCAGAGTAATGAATACCTGAATACGGGATGGATAGGAAGGTATCTTGATGCGCAGTGTAATGGTTGTGGTAAACCAACACAGGCCCTGGAAATTGATGATGTATTAAGCCTGGCATTAAAAGGGGAGAACAATAAAGGACTTGCTTTTAAAGATCCAAGGCGTTTATTCGGAACAAGCAATGAAAAATTCTTTAAAGACATTTCAAAAAACCACACAAATCATCACGATGAACAGCCGGTAGAGTATTTATATAAAACCATGGCGGAAACACTTTCCTCTGCTGATTATATTTTCAAACAGTCCAGGCTCAATCCCACCAAAGCCGAATATCCTGATACGAACCTTGGAAAGGACCTCCGCACCATTGCTTCATTGATCTATTCTGAAATCAATACAAAGGTGTATTATGTTTCCCTTGGAAGCTTCGACACCCACATTAACCAGGAAGCACAACAAACCAGGTTATTCAGGGAAATGAATGATGCGGTTGGAGCATTTATGAAGGACCTGAAAGCCAATAACCGGTTTAATGATGTATTGTTCTTTACCTTTTCAGAATTTGGCAGAAGGGTTTCTCAAAATGCCAGTGCGGGAACCGATCATGGATTGAAAGAAAAAGGCATTTTGAATGCCATGCCCGACCTCACGGACCTTGATGACGGCGATCTGAAATACAAAATTGATTTCAAAAATGTTTATTCAACCATATTGAATAAATGGCTGGGTGCAAATGATGAAATGATTTTGGGTAAGAGGTTTGAGCATTTGGGTTTTGTGTGATGGGGGAATTGATGATCTAACCGTGTGGACATGCTACTGCATGTCCACGAAAAATATAGATGACATTGTAGCGCCATGCTATTGCATGGCCTTACAATTTAAAAATCGTTTAATCAACCTTGTTGATTTTGTATTTCCGGGCAATATCTGAGTCATGCTATTGATGGCCCTACTA
>CBIHLW010000088.1:0-8858 GCA_966210755.1 uncultured bacterium | reverse complement strand
TACCAGCATGGAGTAAACGACGGTAAGAAATATCCCATTTATGTTTTCTTTCACGGCTTAGGGGAAGCCGCATCTGAAGATGGGGAAACCTTCAACCTGTATGACAACGAATTCCACCTCTTGCATGGTGGCCAGCGTCATAAGGATTTTGTGCAAAATGATCAATTTGATGGATTTCTTTTATACATGCAAAACCAGTTCGGTTTCTTTGGTGCAGTGCATCATGATGCCGTAGCTGAACTGATCCAGAATTTCCTCGTTCCACAAAATAAGGGGGATATTGACAGGGTAATTGTGAATGGCCTTTCCGCAGGCGGTGGCGCCGTTTGGGATTTTACCATCCGGTATCCGCAACTTGTTGCCAGCTGTTTGCCTATCAGTAACGCTGCTCCATATATCAGCAACTCTGCAAATATTTTACGTTTCATTCCCATCTGGCATTTCCAGGGCGGCAGGGATAATAATCCCAAGCCTGCCACATCGGAAGCCGTTGGACAAGCCATCCTGAATGCGGGTGGCAGTTACCGTTATACACTTTATCCTACGCTGGGTCATGGTGTATGGAATAACTCCTGGTCCGAACCAGATTACCTGCCGTTTATCAATGCCGCACACAAGGCGAACCCTGTGCCCCTTTATACAAAATATGAGTTCTGCGTTGGCGAAACACCTGATGTTACCTTAGGTTTAACTGCAGGTTTTGCTCAGTATGAATGGAGGAGAAATGGTGTAGTGATATCCGGAGCTACCAGTAATACCTATAGAGTTACCCAATACGGAACCTATGATTGCCGTTTCAGGAGAACTTCCGGGGGCGCATGGTCAGTATGGTCTCCCAAACCCATTGTAGTAAAATTAAAAGACCCTACAGTTCCGCCAGACATTACAACCAAAGGGTTACAAAGCTGGGTGATACCTGCACCTGATGGCAATAATGGCGTTACACTTCAGCAACCAACCGGTTATTTAACTTATAACTGGACAAGAGTTGGCAATTCAAACATTCTTGGAACTTCAGATACATTCAGAGTAACTTCTGCAGGTGACTATGTGGTTAAAACAACAGAACCGTTTGGCTGTCTGAGTGAATTTTCCAATCCATTCAAAGTTGTAAATGCGAACGGACCAAACAAACCTTCACCCGCATCAAATGTGGTGGCAACAGGCATTTCAAGAACAGAAATGAAAATTGACTGGGTTGAAAATCCTGCACCTCAGTACAATGAAACCAATTATGAGGTATACCAGTCCAGTACTGCAGGTGGCCCTTATACTTTGGTAGGTATAACAGCACAGGATGTTACTACTTTTACTGTAACGGGACTTACAGAAGGTTCCAGGCATTATTACATTGTAAGGGCGGTAAATACTACCGGAGCTTCCCCATTATCAACAGAGGTGGCAGGTACAACTGTTCCGGACAATACAGCTCCCACTGCACCCGCAGGCCTAAGAATTATTAGCAGCACAGATAACTCTGTTGAACTGGACTGGAATCCTTCATCAGACAATGTGGGTGTTGAATTATATGATATCTACATCAATAATGTGAAGTCTTACAGCACTACTTCCAATGTTTTCACCTGCTTTAACCTAACGGTGGCCGATAGTGGGTATATGTTTGTTGTAAGAGCAAGGGATGCAGCTGGTAATGAATCATTACCAAGTAACCAGGTGTTTGGAATTCCTCCTGTAAATGTTACACCTGCACCGGCTGCACCTACCAATATAACGGCAACCACGGTCTCGCATAAAAGGATCAATGTTTCTTGGACCGATAACAGCAACAATGAAACAAAATTCGAGATACTGCGTTCAACAAATCCAACAACAGGTTTCCATCTGATAGGCACAAGAGCCGCTAATATTACTTCTTATGTTGACACGGTGGGATTAATTGCATCCACTACTTATTATTACCGTGTAAGAGCCGCATACCAGTTCGGCGGATCTGATGTATTTGGCCCTGTGATGCAGGCTAACTGGAAGTTCAACAATACTTATACGGATGCTACAGGTAATAACCGGACCATCAGTGGTTCCGGAACAACTTTCAATGCATCCGACAGAGCGGAAGGTTCACATGCCATTAGCTTTAACGGCACAAGCAACTATGTAAATGTTACTACATCAAGTAATGATTATATCAGGGGAACCAATGCTACCAAGACGATTGCTTTCTGGATGAAATCCAATTCAAATACAGGCAACAGGATCATTTTTGATTTTGGAGGTAGTGATGACGGTATGGCGGCACGCCTTGATGGCAACGTTCTTTACGCCGGTGTAGCCAGCAATAATACCCGGAGAAGTATCAGTACTCCATACACAAGCACAGGCTGGAATCATATTGCCATTGTATATAATTCTTCTACATTGAGGTTATATGTCAATGCAGTTGAAGTGGCTTCCAATACGGCTCTTGGATTTACATCCCTGGGAACAACATCAAACGCATCCCGTATCGGTAATGTAAACAGCAGTAATGCCTTTAATACAGGTACAGGCTTCTTTAGCGGATTACTGGATGACTTCCAGGTATATGAAACTCCGTTAACGGTTGCCCAGATCAGTAATATCCGCAACCTGAATCCTGCTTCTACCATTCCTCAGGCCAGTGCTACCACTCTTGCACCACCTGCAGTACCGGTAGCGCCAACTGCGCTTCTGGCAGGCGGTATCAGCAAGTCTTCCATTAAATTGAACTGGACGGACAATGCTAACAATGAGACTAAATATGAGGTATACAGGTCCTATAATAACAACAGTAATTTTGTATTGATCAGGAATCTGCCTGCCAATGCAACAACCTTTACTGAAACCGGCTTGTATGCTACATCCATTGCGTATTATAAAGTTCAGGCAGTAAATGAAACAGGCGGTTCCGGCTTCAGTAATGAAGACAGTGCCAGAACATTTACAGAGGTGCCCGACCTCAACCCGATTGAGAATCAATACATGAGGTATGGCACCGTATTACAGGTGAATATTTCGGCATCCAGCAACCTGAGTGGAGATATTGACATTGATATTGATAACCTGCCTTCGTTTGGCAGTTATACTTCCAATGGAAATGGTACCGGAACCCTTAGTTTCAGTCCTTCAGTTGCCCAGCAGGGAGTGTATCCAAACATAACCATTACAGCTTCTGATGACTTCAACGGAAGCAGTTCGGTATCCTTCCAGCTTGTGGTGAATGATAACCATAACCCTGTAATGGCTGCTATATCAAATGTGGTTGTTAATGAAAGCAGTGTGGTTGTCCGCAATCTCAGTTCAACAGACCAGAATGCAGGTGATGTTTTAAGCTATTCATTCACCGGATTGCCTTCCTTTGTAACTGTAACCCAGTCTGGCAATAATGCACAGCTGAATATTGCGCCTGGTTTCGGTAACCATGGTGTATACAATGTGGTAGCGAAAGTACAGGACAACAACAATGGCTCGCATACTAGATCATTTACCATAACTGTAAATGACGTTAATCCAACCAAGCGCATTTTTGTAAACTTCACTGATGGAGGCCTTGGTTCACCATCGCCATGGAATGGAACTAATAAAGCACCGCAGTTGAATGACAATTTCCCTTCTCTCCTCGATGAAGAAGGTGTTACAACAACTGTTGGAATGCAGATCACCTCACCATGGGGTAATATTGGAAATGGCTCCAATGTGCTTGGTGTAAATACCACTTCAGGAATTTATCCCAGCGCTGTTATCAGGTCAGCCTACTGGACCAATACCAGCCCTCAGACCATCAGCATCTATGGCCTTGATCCGGCCAGGCAATATAGTTTCACATTCTTTGGCAGCCGTGATAATGTAAATGATAACCGCACTTCTGTATACACCATGAAGGGTATCAGCGTGTCTCTGAATGCTGCATCTAATTCACAGAATACGGTAACCATACCGAACCTGACGCCTGAAGCCGATGGTTCACTTGTTCTTACTTTATCAAGTGGTGCAGGTTCCAGCTTTGCTTATCTCAATGCCATGGTGATCGAGTCAGTATTCGATGATGGTTCCGCTCCTGCGAAACCAAGGAATCTGGCTGCCCAGTATATTGGCGGACAGGTAAGATTGAACTGGACCGACCAGGCATACAATGAAGATGCGTACCAGGTATGGCGCTCAACAGATCCGGGCGAACCGTTCGTATTGTTAAACCCTGGTGGCAACAACAGCAACCTGCAATCATATAATGATGGAAATATTGCCGGAAGCACTACTTATTATTATACAGTAAGGGCCACCAACAGCGATGGAAATTCACCATATAGTGATACCATCAGCATTACAACTGGTAATGCCATTCCTTCGATGAACGTTATTCCAAACGTTACCATGAGGATACAGGAAATCCAGTCTGTCAATGTAACAGTAACAGATGATGCTGATGATATCATAACATTATCATCAACCGGACTCCCTCATTTTGTTACCCTGGTTGACAATGGTGACGGAACGGGTGTTTTGAATATTGATCCTCAGAACAGCATAGGCATTTTCAATAACATCACCATCACTGCAAGGGATGATAAGGGTGCCACTACCAGCAGAAGTTTCAGAATAGTGGTAAGGGATGTATTTAATTCCGTTTATGTGAATTTCAGCAACTCTACCAATTATCCTGCGCCTTCACCATGGAACAGTTTTACCAGTGTTCCATTCCAGGGCAAGCAGCTGACCAATATGATTGATGACAGCGAAACGCCAACCGGAATCAATATTCTGCAGGTTACCAGCTGGGAAGGTGCCAATGACCAGGGTGCAACTACCGGTTTGGAAACAGGAGTATTTCCGGATAATGTAATGAAGACGGTTTACTATCAAAGCGGTGATGCACCAATGGTATTGAGGATATCAGGATTAAATCCTGTAAATACCAGGTATAATCTCGTATTCTTCGCCAGCCGTCTTGCAGGTGATATTAGAAATACAGTTTATACAGCCAATGGTGTTTCTGTAACGCTGAATGCTTCCAATAACACACAAAATACAGTTCAGATCAATGGACTGATACCAGATGCCAATGGCGTGATCGAATTTACCTGCGCCAAAGCTCCGGGATCTCCTTATGCTTACCTGGGTGCCATGGTGATCCAGTCTTATGTAGATAACGGAACTCCTTTTGCACCATCAGGTCTTAAAGCACTGGCAAAGTCAAAAACCTCCATTGAACTGACATGGACGGACAAGTCGAGTGATGAAAGCGGATTCCAGATCTGGAGAGCAGAATCATTTACAGGTCCATATGTACTGATCAATACAACAGCGCCGAATGCTACTTCTTATGTTGATGCGACAGGATTGCAAACAGCGAAGGTCTATTATTACAGGGTGAGAGGTGTAAAAGGTGATGTGTTAAGTGAGTATACTAATATCGCCAGCACTTCAACTTACCTGTTCTCTGTATTCATGAATATCAACAGGTCAAATAGCGCACCTTCTCCATGGAATAATACATCGAGAGCTCCGGAAGAAGGAAGGGTATTCTCTAACCTGAGAAATGACCTTGGTAATAATTCAGGTTTAAGCATGACCATTGTTCAGAATTTCAGTGGTGATAACCCAAGTGGTATGAACACCGGAAATAACAGTGGCATTTTCCCGGATAACGTATTGCGCAGTTCATGGTGGGTTGATGCAGGTGTAACGTCAATTCTTAAGATCTCAAACCTCAACAAAACATGGACTTATAGTTTCGTATTCACCGGAAGCCGTAATGGTGGTGGTGACAGAACGAGCATTTATACCATTAATGGTAAGAGTGTTTCACTGAACGCTTCATTCAATACACAAAACACAGTACAGATAGACGATATTAAACCGGATGAAAATGGTGAGGTATTCCTGACTGTATCGTTGTCTCAATATGCCATGTTCGCCTATCTGAATGCACTGGTCATACACGGATACAAACCAGGTGAGGAAGGCAGCATTGAAGAAGTGGTTAATCCGGCTTTACAAGCCAATGCAGGACAGGACATTGATCTCACCCTGCCGAATAACAGTACTCAATTACAGGGAAGCACAGTTGATGGAAATGGAACAGTTGTTTCGTATAGCTGGACCAAAACTTCAGGACCTGCACAATTCAGTATTGATAATAACGCTTTAAGCAATCCAACGCTTAGCAATCTTGAAGTTGGTACATATGTATTTACATTAACAGCTTCGGATAATGCCGGCGGACTGGATACAGATGAAGTGACCATAGTAGTAAACCCGGCACCATCCAACACGCCTCCAACGGCAAATGCCGGTGCTGACGTGGATATTACATTACCTGTGAACTCAGTTCAGTTATCGGGTAGTGGTACGGACAACGGAAGCATTGTTGGCTACAATTGGGTGAGAACAGCCGGACCGGTTACTTACAGCATTGATAATAGTTCTATCAACAATCCTACTTTGAGCAGCCTGGTAGAAGGAACTTATACTTTCGAGCTCACAGTTACAGATAACCTTGGCGCAACCGCTACAGATGAAGTGAATGTGATCGTAAGTCCTTCAACAGGTCCAAAGATCATCAGGGTTAACATGACAGGTGGATTGAACCAGTACTCTGGTACTGACTGGAACAACTGGAATTCTGTTTCCAACTGGTCATCACAACAATTCAATTACAGTGACGGTACTGCTTCAGGTATCAGTGCAGCTATAAGTAATCAACAAGGCATGTCAGATAATGGTGCTGCCTATTCAACTACTGCCGTTCCAAATGAGGTTGGAAGGTACGCAAGCTATACTACGCTGAATAGAACACTTACCATTTCAGGTCTGGATCCTGCAAAGACCTATACACTTGAAGTGTTTGGATCAAGGAGTGGTTCTGCTGCCAATACAACAAGGTATACAGTTGGAGCGGCCAGCGTTGATATCAATGTAACCAACAACAGTTCTAATCTGGCAGTATTCAGTGCTATTGCACCAACGGCCGGAGGACAGATAGAACTGAGCCTGCAAAGACTGAATACATACAATTACCTGAATGCATGGATACTGACAGAAGATGGTTCCGGCGAAGAGGTAAATGCAAGAATTGTTTCAGAAGCCCATTCAGAAGAGATACCGGTGGCAGACAGGAAATTCGCTGCCAGTCCTAACCCGTTCAGGGACCATGTAATGGTAAGTGCAGATTTCGAAACTGCGCAGGACAAAGTAACATTGAGAATGATCGATGCTACAGGAAAGGTAGTGGTAAATCAGTTTGTTGGCCCGGTAGCAAAAGGAAAATGGAGCTACAGGCTGGATCTATCCCGAAAAGAGCTGAAACCGGGAACATATATTATACAGATCCTTAGCCCTGGAAGTAAAACTCCGCCGGCTAGTTTGAAACTGATCAGAACAGAATAAAAGTTAAAAACAAAGTCCGGCTCCGGCCGGACTTTTTAATTAACTCTTCTTTTTTGTAATATTGTCGTAATTGAAAAAGTGTAGTAATGGAACTGCTTTATATCTTCAGAATTCTGTACCGTAAAAAATGGATCATCCTTGGTTTTACCTTCCTGGCCATTGGAGTGGCTTTTTATTTTACCAGGAACCAGCCAAAATATTATAAGTCCGTAGCCCAGTTTGCTACGGGATTTACAGATATTGAACAATTAAAAGTAGCTGAACAAACTTTCAGCCTGCAGCAGATAGATGTAAAATTCAACAACGCCATTGCCGACATTACGTCAATGAAAGTTCTGAGTCTGTTGAGCTATCAGCTGATGTTGCATGATCTCACAAAATTTCCCTTCAGGAATCCGGATTCATCCATTTTAGAGCAAAATCCTTCATTAAAACAAATCAATAAGGAGGAAGTGATCAGGATCCTTAATAATAAAAAAGATTCCATACTGATCCTGAATCCCGGCATACAAAAAGAAAAACAGATCCTGAATTTACTTGAGCTTTACAGATATGATATACCCTCATTAAAGAAATCATTATATGTGGGCCGTAATCAGAGAACCGATTACATTGATATTATTTTCCGTTCAGGTAAACCTGAATTATCTGCTTTCGTTGTAAACACATTATGCAGGGAATTTCTCACGTACCAGGATATATCCCGCAGGGAAAGATCAAGGGAATCAGTTTCCGCCATGGATTCTCTTGTAAGAAAAAAGAAACAGGAGCTGGATGCCCGCATCAATGCCAAAGCAAGATTCATGGCAGATTCGGTTTCCTCCAGTGTGAATCCGGAACTCATTGGAGTAAATGTGCTTTCTCAGATCAGTCAGGTAGAAGCATCGCTTGCCAGTGAAGAGGGTAATATGAAGGATCTGACCTACCAGATTGAACAACTTGACAAGCAACTTGCCGGCAATACAAATCAACCGGTAAATACTGGAGACAATAGCTTATATCTCACACTACGTACTCAATACAACGACCTGTTGAGGGAATATCAAAGTACAGGCTCTAATGATCCGGAAATAAAAAAAAGACTTGATGATCTGCAGCAAAGAATGAGAGCTGCCGCACCAGTAACCACTAACTCCAATGACCAGGGTACGCCTCAGTCCATATTGCAGGAAAGAAGAAATAACCTGGAAGGCCAGCGTCGTTCTGCATCATTCAAAATAGGTAATTACCGGAATAAACTTTCTGAACTTAATTTAAAATTAAGGAATGCATCGCCTGAGTCATCAGCAGCACTCGACAGGCTGGATAAAGACATTGAATCAGCACAAATTGAATATACCAATGCCAAGGACAGGCAAAACGATGCCTCTAATATGGCTGAAGGATTTGGTCAGAATTTCAGGCAAACGCTGTATGGCCAACCTGCTTTGGATCCCGAACCATCAAAAAGAATCATGCTCTTAGGCCTGTCAGGCCTCAGTGCTTTTATACTAACC
>CBIHLW010000087.1:0-8862 GCA_966210755.1 uncultured bacterium | reverse complement strand
ATCATGTTATAATAAACGGCTCCTACCCAGTTATCCTTGGTCCTTACCGAGTCCATTGGATAATCGGTAAATTCTGAAGCATCATAGAGTGGAACCAGCTTCAGGGAGCCACTGGGCGTTTTGTATTGAATGGCACCGCGCTGTCTGCAATAGTAATCATCAAAGGAAATCTGCCAGGTAATGATCCTGAAACTACTGTCAGGGGCATAAAGCTTACCAATTCCCCTTACAGAATCGAATGGATAATAAAATGAATTTTTAACCTGTAAACTTCTTACCAGGGTTTTTATGAACTGGCTGTCGCTGCGCATTCTGCCGGCAGTAAAGCTGTCCACTATCACATTCTTTACATAAGCTTTCAAACTGTCTTCTTTCTGACGCAGGGTTTTAAGATCAGGCGCTGTTATGCGCTGTGCATCTGCAGAAATGGCAACTATTGATAGAAAGAAAAAGAAAAGTAATGGATTTTTCACGTTGGACAGGCGATTTAGTGCATGCTAAGAACGTCTAAAAAAATGAAAAATTATCTTAAGAATGCACCAATTAAAGGATTAAGATGTTAACGTATTGTGGTCTTTATCCATTAAGCTGGAAAAACAGGAATTTATTCCCTGAAAGAGTTGCTGCCATCGCTGACATTTTTAAATTTTTTTGTTTATTCAGGGAGTTCCAGTTTTAAGGCAAAATCAGAAAGAGAGGCATAAATGGCATCAATATCAGGATGAGGGTATTCCTGGTCCGGATTGGTAGAGGTAATAAACACGGTGAACATTCCGGCATATCTTCCAAACTTCATATCACCTGGTTTGTTACCAACCATGATGGATCTTGACAGGTCGATATCTTTGATTTCCCTGACCGCTTTAAAAGCCATACCAGGGTTTGGTTTTCTGAAAAAGGAAGTATCCTCTTTTTCAGTGCAGTAATAAATCCTGTCAATCCTTCCACCAACGATTTCCACTTCTCTTTGCATTTCAAGGTGAATGCTTTGAAGGTCAGCTTCTGTCATAAGGCCCCTGCCAACTCCACGTTGGTTGCTGACAATGATAATCCGTCCAAAACGGTCAGTAAGCTTTTTAAATGTCTCCAGCACACCTTTACTGAAAATAAATTCTTTCCAGTGCCTTACATAGTTTCCTACTGCTTCATTATTGATCACACCATCGCGGTCCAGGAAAAGGGTCCACGATCTGTCAATTTCAGAAAGATCAAGAGCCGGCCTTTGAAGGTCGGACCGGGCCTTATCATAATCTTCCGGAACACCAATATCTATAAAATAATCCTGATGAATGCTTCCATAAAACCTGCCGGCGCCGGCCTGTTTTTCTAGATAATCCGTTTCAAAAGAAAATTTTTGCGGGAAGTTACTGTCAAGAAATTCTTCTTTATTTAAAAGATAAATGCCTCCATTGATCAACGCTTCCGGATATAATTTTTTCTCAGTGAATCTTACTACCTGTCCCATTTTATTCAAAACCACAGCGCCATATCTTTCAACATGCTTCATTGGTTTAAGCGCCAGCGTACATGCTGCTGAATGTGTCTGGTGAACCTCCATCATAGCCCAAACATCTGCTTTGAATAAAGTATCTCCATTTACGATCAGCACATTTTCTGAATGAACTTTTTGTAAAGCCAGCTGAATGGCACCACCGGTACCTAAAGGTTCATTTTCAACAACAGTTGTGTATTCCAGTGTTGGGTATTCTAATTTCAGATAATCTTCTATGGTCGCTGATTTATATCCCAGCGAAAAAACAAAGCGCTGAATGCCCTGCATCCTCATTTGATCTATCACATAGGAAATAAATGGCCTGCCGGCTACCGGCGCCATACATTTAGGAAGTTCAGGTACTTTGTTGCGTAAACGGGTACCAAGACCTCCGGCCAGAATGATACAGTCTGTTGCGGCAAAACTTCCCATGTAAGATTATATTCTGATTAAAAATAGGAGAACTGAATATATTAGTCAGGTTATGCCATGGATGCAGGGAATATCCTTTCTTCCACTAACTGGCAAACAATATGACCGATCATAATATGGCTTTCCTGTATGCGTGGTGTATCTGTTGAAGGTACATTGATCAGATGATCACTCACCGTTTTCATGGCACCGCCTGAAAAGCCGGTAAAGCCAACAGTAATGATCTCCTTTTCACGGGCTGTTTCAAAAGCCCTTACAATGTTGGCGGAATTGCCGGAGGTGGAAAGACCTATCAGCACATCACCTGAATTTCCAATTCCTTCAATGAGCCTGGCATAGATCACATCGTAACTGTAATCATTAGCAACGGCTGTGAGGTAGGAAGAATTGCAGTGCAGTGCTTCGGCCGGTAACGCTTTTCTGTCGGTATAAAACCTGCCTGAGAATTCCGCTGCCAGGTGCTGGGCGTCTGCCGCGCTGCCACCATTCCCGCAGAAATAGATCCTGCCTTTGTTTTCGAGTGAGTAAACAATAACATCAACCACTTTGATGATGCCGGAAAGCATCTCCTCATTATCCAATATTTGCTGCTTCACATGGATTGAAGCCTGTATGATCTCTTTAATTTTATCCATCGTATGTAATCTACATTGTTTAATGATTGACGGGAATGAAATGAAATGAAACAGTCATTACAACCCCGTTCGTTCGTTCTTTTTATATTGTCCACGTTTTCAAACCATGCTCAACAAACTGGTAATTCTTATGGTACCCTCCAAATTTTTCAAGGTCCCTGATTACCTTGTACTTGGTAGTTCCGGGACAATAGAATATCATAAAACCACCACCTCCTGCACCCGAGATCTTTCCACCTGTTGCACCGGCAGACCTTGCTGTTTCATAGATCTCTTCCATCAATGTATTAGAAATACCTTCAGCCATTTTTCTTTTTTGCCGGTAACCAAAATCAAGGATCTCTCCAAATTCATGAAGCCTTCCTTTGAGTAAGGCTTCTTTCATCATCTGTGATTGTTGTTTCAACTGGTGCATGGCCTCTATTGATTGTTCCTGTTTGGAAACCACGTTCTTTGACTGTTGTTCAATGATCCTTGCCGATTCCCTGCTTGTGGAAGTATAGTATAATACAAGATTGTTCTCTAGTTCAAATAAATAATCTTCCTTGATGCGGAGGGGGTTCACAATTACCTTGTCTCCTTCATAAAATTCCATGAAATTAACACCACCGAAGGTGGCCGCATACTGATCCTGTTTACCACCAGCAAGTTTCAGGTATTGCCTTTCCACTTCATATGCATAGTGTGCAATGTCGTATTCACCTAATGGTAACCTCAGCATTTCGCTGAATGCTCCGATTATGGCCACCACAAGTGTTGAAGATGTTCCGAGACCTGAACCTGCAGGCGCATCTACAAATGTTGACAACCGGAACCCTGAATTGATCTTACCATAATCCCTTACAATGCAATTGTAAACTCCCTTCAGTAATTTCAGATGTCCTTCCAATGGAAGTTCGGTCAGGAGGTCAAATTCTTCCGATTCCCTTCTGTCGTTGGTTTCCAATACAATTTTATTTTCTTCCAGCGGTTCTATTGTTGCGTGGGCGTAAAGAGAAATGGTAGCATTTAAAATAGCACCTCCGTACAGGTCACTATAGGGGCTCACGTCTGTGCCACCGCCTGCCAGTCCAATTCTTAAAGGTGCTTTGCTTCTATAGTTCATGTAGTAGTTTTCTAACGTCAGTTGTCAATCGTCAGTAGTCAATCGTGAGTCCTGAGTCCTGAGTCGCAAAATTGCTGATGGTTAATAAATATATTGATCTTTAGATTTATTGACTACTCACGATTCACGACTCACGTTCCAGTATCGCCCGGGTAAGCTTATCCCACGTATATTTTTGTTTTTCGTTGCGAAGATGAGGAATAAAGTAATCTGCGCCTAATTGATAGAACCTGAGGATGCAACCGGCAATGGCGGCTGGTTCGGGGTCACAAACAAGACCTGACTTTTCGTTGGGAACCAGCGCAGGCAACCCGCCAACATTGGTTACGATCATGGGCTTATCAAAATGATAGGCCAGCGGTGTTACGCCGCTTTGAGTAGCGCTCTTATAGGGTTGAATTACACAATCGCCCGCACATAAATAATATTTTACTTCGCTGTCCGGAATAAAACTGGTTCTTAATATTACGTTGTCCCGGATATTTAATTCATTTATGAGATCATGATATGGTATATCATCTTCATAAAACTCCCCTGCAATTAAAAGTTTTACATACAGATCCCGAATCATATGATCCGCCATGGCCTTCAGCAAAAGATCGAGTCCTTTATATTGCCGGATAAAACCAAAGAATAATATGATTTTGTCCTGCTGATCAAAACCAAGTCTGGTTCTTGCTTCAGTTTTCGAAACAGGAATCCCAAAATTATCATACAAAGGATGCTGAACCAGTTGAGCTGGTTTATTTGTAAAATTCCTGAGGTCTTCCAGCACTTTTTTGCTCATGGTAATAAATGCATCACAGCTTTTTAAAAAATACCGGGTAAATGCAGTATCTCCAGGACGTTTCTCATGAGGAATGATATTATCTGCAATACAGATGATGCGGGTATTTTTATTCTTTCGAACCTGTCTTAATATGGTACCTAATGCGGGACCCATAAATGGAAGCCAGTACCGTACCACTATCACATCGGGCTTCCAGCTTTTGATCTTCCTTCCTGTCCGTATCCAGTTAATCGGATTTACAGAATTGATCAGTGTATGAATGGTAATGTTCCCAGGTGCCGGATCGGATGAATATTGCGTGGTTCCGGGAAAAAGAAAACCAGGGTACTGAAGTGAAAAAGAAACAATGGAACAGTCGTGGCCTTCATCATTGAATTGTTTGCACAGCCGCTGGTTAAATGTTGCCAGTCCACCCCGTAATGGATGTGCAGGTCCTATGATCACCACCTTCATTACAATCCTATTTTATCTTCTATTAAATAAGAATTCCTGCCGGGTGCATTTCTTGAAACCAGTTCAGAAATAAAACCGGCCAGAAATAATTGCATGCCTATGATAAGTGAGGTGAGCGCCAGGTAAAATCCCGGACGGTTGGTAAGGGCGAAATTATGCGGATCAAGGATCTTGGCAATAATGAGATATAATGTAATGCCCAGGCCAATAGTAAAAAACAGTGTTCCCCATAATCCAAAGAAATGCATCGGCCTTTTTGAGAACTTACCAACGAAGGTGATGGACATGAGGTCAAGAAAACCATTCACAAACCTTTCCCAGCCAAATTTTGTTACTCCATACTTGCGGGCTCTGTGCTCTACCACTTTTTCTCCTATTCTTCTAAATCCGGCCCATTTGGCCAGAACAGGAATATAACGGTGCATCTCACCGTATACTTCAATGCTCTTTACTACTTTTCTCCTGTACGATTTCAATCCGCAATTAAAATCGTGCAATTGTATTTTTGAAATCTTGCGGGTTACTGCATTGAAGAATTTAGAAGGAATATTTTTGGTGAAAGTATTATCATACCGCTTTTTCTTCCATCCGCTTACCATATCGAAGCCGCCTTCAACTATCATTTGCCTCAGTCCCGGTATTTCATCCGGGCTATCCTGAAGATCAGCATCCATGGTAATAACCACATCGCCTTTTGTGGCTTTGAACCCTTCATTAAGCGCTGCAGACTTTCCATAATTTCTTTGGAACCTTATGCCTTTTATATGGGGGTTGGTACTGCTCAATTGCTCTATTACTTCCCAGGAACGGTCGGTACTTCCATCATCTACCAGTATCACCTCATAGTCATATCCATGTTCATTACATACACGTTTGATCCATTCCGTCAGTTCCGGCAATGATTCTTCTTCGTCTTTAAGTGGAATAACAATTGAAAGGTCCATGTTATGAATCTAAATGGTCTAATTGGTTCATCTGATCTTTAGGAACCTTTTTGGTTACAGCCGCACCAATGAGAGATCCAATACAACCAATGATAAGAAAGCCAAGCATGGTAGCCCCACCCATAAATACCCAAAAATATTTTTCCATCAATTCTACTCCCTTGTCTATATCACTATCATTCATATTGTTCTGCTTTTCCATTTCAATTCTGGCTGCTTCCAAAGCTTTTTCTTTCATTTCAGGATAAATCAGTGACAGCACTACTATGAAGATTAAAAAGACCAGGGTCATCATGGCTGTGGCCTTGAATCCATATGAAAATAAGTCGCCAAATTTCACATAATGGTTTTGCGACTTTCCATATAAATTGATAAATAGTACCAATCCAGCTATGATGATTAGGTATGATAACCATCCCCCTCCGGGTCTTGATGTGCTATCACCCATTAATGAAAATACTGTTGATATTACAATTAATGCTCCGGCAATTATCAGGCCTGCAACGATTGTACTGATTGGTTTTCTATTTTCCATTTTTTGATATTATATGTTCAAAAATAACAGGTCTTTATTAATTATTCCTATTGGCTTCCCTTTAAGTGTTTTTCCAATGAATGCTGAATTCCCCGACCGCGAATTTAATTTGCCCACCTTCCATTCCATTTCAGGATGAAATAAGGTGAGTGAGGCAATAGAATCTTTATTAATATGCACAGGAGTTCTGTTGAAAACTGCCCGTGGCTGGTTACTGAATAATGAAATAAGTTTTTCCAGGTTCAATTCCGGCACACAGGTTCTTACAATTGAAAATGCCGTTTCCAGTCCTGTCATGCCATAATGGGCGTATTCAAATTCAACTATTTTATGGTCTGTATCATGTGGCAGGTGGTGCGTGGCGATACAATCTATGCTGCCATTGATCAGGCCTTTTTTCAGGGCTTCAACGTCGGTGCGTGTTCTTAACGGCGGATTTAATTTCAGATTGGTATCATAATCCTTCAGGTCCTCGTCGGTAAAACAAAGATGGTATGGTGTAACAGAACAGCTCACTTTTACTCCGTCAGCTTTTGCTTTTTCTATCAATAGCAGCGACCCTGCGGTGGTAATTGCTGTAAAGTGGATCCTGGAAGCGGTATACCTGGCCAGTTCAATATCCCTGGATACCATCAGCTCTTCTGATATCACCGGTTTTCCCGGTAAACCAAGCCTGGTTGAAACAATGCCTTCATGCATCAATCCTGTTCCGCTTATGGATTTGTCGTCCGGCAGCTGAATGATGGTCTGGTCAATGGCTTTGATATATTGAAGTGCTTTTAAAAGCAATCCGGGCGACTGCACCGGATTGGTTCCGTCACTAAAAGCCACGGCACCACTTTGTTGCATATCATACATTTCTGCAAGCTCTTTTCCTTCTGTATTTTTAGAAATGGCTCCAATAGGCAGAATATTAACCGCAAAACGCCTGCTGCTTTGAACAATGTATTCGATACCCGATTTGTTATGTAATACGGGGTTGGTGTTGGGCAATACCATTACATCAGTATAACCTCCTGCAGCCGCAGCCCGGGCCCCTGATTCAAGAGTTTCCCTGTATTCAAAACCCGGATCGCAGAAATGAGCAAATACATCGAACCAGCCGGGGGAAACACAAAGACCATCAAGGGAAATTTCCTTGTCCGCAGACCTGTTGATTACTCCAATTTCGGTAATGAATCCATTCTGAATGAAAATATCGGCTTGTTGCTGATGAAAAGGCGAGGAGGGATCAATTATGTTGACTTGCCTTAATAGAATTTCCATTAAGGAGCGAAGATAAAGGAAAGCCCGGAAAAGCGATCAGCCCAGGCCATCGGCGGTTGCCCAGAATCAAAACCCGGAAAATACTTATCATTGCTATCCGCCAACCGCACATACATGATCAAAGGACAAAAAGTTGTTGTTGTACTTCCTGCTTATAATGCCGCCAAAACACTGAGGCAAACCTATAATGAAATTGACAGGAGTATTGTTGATGAAGTGATACTGGTAGATGATTTCAGCAGCGATAACACCTTTGAAATTGCAAATGAGATCGGTATCAAACAAATAATCAGGCATGAAAAAAACAAAGGTTATGGTGGAAACCAGAAAACCTGTTACAGAAAAGCATTGGAGGCGGATGGGGATATCATCATAATGCTGCATCCCGATTACCAGTATACCCCAGCATTAATTGAACCCATGGCCTCTCTTATCGCCAACAGGGTTTACCCGGTAGTGCTGGGATCCAGGATTTTAGGCAAGGGAGCACTCAGGGGAGGAATGCCATTGTATAAATATTTTTTCAACCGCGTGCTTACCGGTTTTCAGAACCTGCTGATGGGACAAAAATTATCAGAATACCATACCGGGTACAGAGCATTTCATAAAGATGTTCTGCTGGCCGTAAATTTCGAAAACAATTCAGATGATTTTGTGTTTGACAATGAACTTCTGGCCCAGATCTTTTTTAAAGGATATGAAGTTGCAGAGATTACCTGCCCTACCAAATATTTTAAAGAGGCATCATCCATTAACCTTGAAAGGAGCATTCAATATGGTGCAGGTGTAATAAGAGTAAGTTTCCAGTACGCCCTGCAAAAAATTGGATTTGGAAACTTCAGGATCTTCAGGGGTTGAGTATCACTTCCTTTTTTTCTTCCCATTGATCAAGGCTTCCTGAAATATATTTCAGCAGATTACTGTTTGCCAGGTACAAAAGCATTAAGGGGAATAATTTGAAAAAACCACGTTTTGTTGAATGCTCTATATCAAGCAGGGGTAAAACAAAACCCAGCAAAGGATATCCGAGATAGATCACCAGGATGGCATATAACCAGTTGCGCGCATTCCTGTTCATTTTTTCATTGAATACAAGGTCAAGTACCAGCAGCAATAAAAAAATAAATATAAAATTAAATTTAATTTATTATAATTTATATTATATATTATAAAAATATTTAATTATATATTAAATTAATAAAAATAAATT
>CBIHLW010000086.1:0-8873 GCA_966210755.1 uncultured bacterium | reverse complement strand
TGCATTCAAACTGCCTTATCTGAGAAAATCCTACCAGACCAAAAGATCTGTAAGCTCAATATTAATGGAAGCATTACCGGGAACACTCATTCTTGCATTTGCCGCCATGCTGATTGCTGTAGCTATTGGTATTCCGCTTGGTGTGCTGTCCGCTACAAAACAGAATACCTGGGTTGATACAACAGCAGTGTTCTCAAGTATCGTAGGAATATCGGCTCCTTCTTTTTTTATGGGGATTATCATTGCTTATGTCTTTGGTTTTTTATGGAGTGACTGGACGGGACTTCACATCACAGGGAGCTGGTTTGAAATTGATGAAAATGGGAACAAAAGACTCACCATGCAAAACCTGATCCTGCCAGCCATTACACTGGGCATCCGTCCCCTTGCTATCATCACACAACTCACCCGCAGTTCCATGCTCGATGTTCTTGACCAGGATTATATCCGGACAGCTTATGCAAAAGGACTTGGAAGAAAACAGGTGATTTGGAAACATGGATTACGTAATGCCCTGAACCCCGTTGTTACAGCCATCACCGGATGGTTCGCTGAATTATTGGCCGGAGCTTTTTTTATTGAATATATTTTTGGATGGAAGGGTATCGGCAAGGTAACGGTTGACGCCCTGGAAAAACTTGATTTTCCTGTAGTGATGGGATCCGTTTTGATCACGGCAACATTCTTCATTCTGATCAATATCCTCGCCGATGTTTTATACGGCATCATTGATCCCCGCGTCCGGATCAGTTAATTAGGCCGGGTACAAAAATATTTCCAGTTAAGAGGGGTTATAATTTTACATTTGCAACACAAGCCGCCAGTAACGATTGCTAAACACATAAAACCATTCTTATGGAAAAGATAGCTGAGATATTGGCCCGAAAATACCCACAATTCAACACTGTAATTCCCGGCTGCTTCGTTAGTGATGCGCTATACCAGATGTGCTCGGAAAATGTGGACTTCCTGATTGTACTGGATGAAGATAAATTCCAGGGAGTGATCACCGATCATGATATTGCAAGCAGGATCCTTTTTGAAAACAGGCCGCTGAATAAGATACCCGTAAAGGAATTCATGAGCACAACCATTCCGGTAGCCACACCGGAAACTTCCCTGGAGCAATGCATGCAATTAATGGAGCGCTATAATGTGCGTCACATCGCTATTTTCGACCGCTTTAATTTTATGGGCGTCATTTCATCATACGACCTGATGCATGAAGCACTGACCAACAGGAGTGAGGTTTTTGAGGAATCGGGCAACAAGAGAACCGGTTATCCGTGGAATTATTGAAGGGAGCCGGGAGTCATTAGTCGAGAGTCGAGTCGGGAGTTCAAAGTTCAAAGTTCAAAGTCTGGCCGTTTATAGTATGGAGTGTTTTTGAGTTATATGAAATACATAATGTCAAGGACTCCCGGCTTTGAACTTTGAACCATGAACCACAGACCTGCAACTTACTTTATAACCACTTCATCAATTACATTATCACCCAGGGCTTCATTGATGCGTTGTATGATCTTTTCTTTCTGATAAACCAGTTCCTGTTTAAGCGGGGCCACATTGGTGGTAATAAATAATGTACGGTTGATCACTTTGAGCTGGTCAGTATAACGGGCAATGGTTTTTCCCATTACCTTTTCCCAGACCTCTTCCACCTGCATAGCCTGGATATCGCCTTTGATCCGGCTTTGCTTCAAAAATTGCCTGATGGCATCACCTATCCTGTACTGACCCATGAAGCAAAGGTATGGAGTTCAAAGATCATAGTTCAAGTCTTCAAGAGTCTTTAGTCATGAGTCAGGAGTTCTGGCCATTCCACATTTCATTTAACCAAACAGACGCCAAATTCGGTAAACGACCAGACTTTGAACTTTGAATTTTGAACTATGAATTTGAACTCCCGACTCCCGACTAAAGACTCCCGACTCTCCTATAGTCCAATCAACTGCACTCCCTGGCCCATCTTGTCAAACTGTTCCTTTAATCTCTTACAACTCGTATCCGTAATAAATACCTGCGTATCCGGGTCGCTGCAAACCCTGGTTAGTAAATTGCTTATCCTTTCTTCGTCCAGTTTTTCAAAAACATCATCAAGTAAAAGAATAGGAGAGAGTTTTTTTTCCTGCTTTAATACTTCCACTTCAGCAAGTTTCAATGCAAACAATAAACTTTTGCGCTGGCCCTGAGATGCAATACTTTTAAATGGCTGTTCCCCAATGGTGAAAATGAGGTCATCCCTGTGTATCCCCCCCGTGGTTCTTTGCAACATCAGATCTTTTTGCCTGTTGCTTTTGATCAGGTCCACCAGGGAAACCTGGTGTAATTCACTTTCATAAAACAGGCTGATATTTTCATTTTGCTGGCAGATCTCATTGTACAACTGTTTTACAACCGGTAAAAACCGGAGAAGAAATTGTCTGCGTTTCTCAAAGATAATTTGTCCCTCCCTGCAAAGCTGATCGTCGAGAACATCCAGTACAGAAAGATCTTTTCCAAATCCCTCGTTGAAGGATCGCAGATAAGAATTCCTTTGTTGCAGTATCCTGGTGTAATTGATCAGTGACTGCAGGTAATCATGATCCATCTGCGATAAAAGTGTATCCATGAACTTTCTTCTTTCCTCACTTCCTCCTATGATCAACTGAACGTCATCGGGCGCAATGATCACACAGGGATAACGGCCAATGTGTTTAGAGAAGCGCGAATAAGATTCATCATTTACTGAAAATTCCTTTTTACCGGTTTCCCTTAATATGCAAACCGCTTTTTCTTTTTTATCATACAGTTCAAATTGTCCGTGCAGGCGAAAGCCATCATTTCCTTTCTGGATATTTAAAGCATCCTGCCTTATAAAATAACTCCTGGTAAAACAGAGATAATGAATGGCATCAAGCAGGTTGGTCTTACCAACGCCATTTCGGCCGCATATGCCAACAATTCTTTCGGTAAAATTGAATTCCTGATGGGAATAGTTCTTGAACTGAAGTATAGATATGGACCGTAGTAGGAGACTCACAATCTTCAAATATCTAATTATCCTGGTTATCAATAAAAGAGCACCAAAAAAAATTCTGTATGCCTGTTAGGAAAAGTCCACCTACCTTTTTTTATTCGCTTCTTACGATTGAAATTGTTTCCAGCTGAAAGTTAAGCGGGTCAATAATACAAGTCTGGAATGTTCAATAGAAGTTGAGGTCAGGAATAAGGTTTTATTTAACCAGCCGGGCCAGTGAATTAATACCTGGTTCGGAAATGGACAAAGATGAAAATGGATTTTTCTATGCTCCATTGAATATCCGGATAAGAACTCTAAATTCCCCTTTCCATCAGGACCGGAAAATCGAATAGCGTTCTACTGTATTTAATAGCAAAGGTAAAACACATGCTTCCGGCAGGCCTGAAAGCATCAGCCTGAACCAGTCGGCGGTTATGTTTGAAATCGTTAAATAATTCTTTAACAGGGGAAAATAGCAGGATTTAAATGGCTTTCCTCCTTTAGAACAAGCTCAAAGGATCGTAAAACTTCCGTTTAAAAACTCTGAACTTCCCCCGTATTCCCTTATTTTTGCGGCTCAAATTTACAGCCTTGGCTACTAAATTTTCTAAAGAGACTTATCTATACTGGTACGAATTAATGCAGCTCATCCGGCAATTTGAGCTGATGGCCGAAGAGAAATATAAAATGGAAGGCAAGATCCGTGGCTTTTTCCATGCCTATGTGGGGCAGGAAGCCATAGCTGCCGGCTGTATGACGGCTACCAAACCAGAAGACCTTTTTATTACGGCTTACCGCGATCATGGCCTGGCAATAGCCAAAGGCATATCCGTTAATTCCTGCATGGCAGAATTATATGGCAAATCAACAGGTAATGCCAAAGGAAAAGGCGGAAGCATGCACTTCTTTGGTAAAAAAGAAAATTTTTACGGAGGGCATGGTATTGTTGGTGCGCAGATCGGAACAGGTGCGGGGCTGGCATTTGCTGAACAATACAGGGGTACCGACAATGTAGTATTATGCTATTTTGGTGATGGTGCTGCAAGACAGGGAATGTTGCATGAAACATTCAACCTTGCCATGTTATGGAAACTTCCCGTGATCTTTATTTGCGAGAACAACAATTACGCAATGGGAACTTCCATAAGCCGTACCTCCAACATCACTGATATTTATAAACTTGCCGATGCATATGAAATGCCGGCTGATGTTATAGATGGAATGAGTCCGGAACCGGTGCATGAAAGCATCAGTCGCGCTGTAAAAAGAGCCCGTGAGAAAGGCGGACCCACCTTGCTTGAGATCAAAACCTACAGGTATAAAGGCCATTCCATTTCAGATCCGCAAAAATACCGGACGAAGGAAGAAGTTGAAGACTATAAGAGCAAGGATCCTATTACCACAGTACTGAAAACCATTTACGATAACCAGTTCGCAACCGAAGAAGAAATCAGGCAGATCAACGAAAGAGTGGACAATGCCGTAGCGGAAAGCGTAAAATTTGCAGAAGAATCACCCTGGCCAACTGATGATGAAGTACTGAAGGATGTATATGTTGACCAGGACTATCCATTCATAACCGATTAAAAAATTTTCCACCATAAACAAATATTTCATTCATGGCTGAAGTTAAACATGCACGCCGCAATAGCGGAACTGATCAGGATGTAGTTGACCGTGCAAAAGATTTTTGGAACAGGTATGGCCGCGGTATTATGATCGCCGCCGGTGCAATTATACTGCTGGGAGGCGGATGGCTTGCTTACAAATACCTGGTTAAAGTTCCAAAAGAAGAGAAGGCAGCCGAGGCTATTTGGCAGGCTGAGAACTATTTCATGCAGGATTCTGTTCAGAAAGCCTTAAAAGGCGATGGCCAGTTTGCCGGTCTTGAAAAGATCGCTGATCAGTATGATGGTACGGCAGCCGGAAACCTCGCAGATTTTTATGCAGGTGCCCTGTCATTAAAAGCAGGAGATTTTCAAAAGGCCGTAAATCATTTAAAAGATTTCAGTACTGATTCTAAACCTGTACAGGCAAGGGCTTATAAATTATTAGGTGATGCTTATGCAGGCATCAATAAAAACGCGGAAGCACTAAGCAATTATAAAAAAGCGGCTGAGGAATTTACAAACGACAGGGTAAATACTTCAGAGTATTTGTTCTTTGCGGCTTATTTTGCTGACCGTGTAATGAATAACAAGAAAGAAGCAACTGAATTATATAAAGAACTCGCTGCAGACTACCCTGAAACACCAAAGGCAATTGAGGCTGAAAAATACCTGGCCTATATGGGGGTTTATAAAATTGAAGACTAAAAGGCGAAGGCTTCGTGGCCGCGCTCATCAAAATCTTAGAAATGGCTGACGTTAAAAACAGCAGGCTATTCCAGCATATCGAGGACATCCGGCAATTGAAGGATGTCCTTGTTGTTTTAGTGAAAACTGAATGGAATTCGGAGATCACTGATGAACTTGAAAACGGTTGTAAAAAAGTTTTCAAAGAATATAATATTAAAACAATAACCATCACGGTACCCGGTGCTGTTGAAATTCCTTTCGCCATCAAACAATGCTGGGCCCATAATAATGCACCTTCTGCCTTTATAGCACTTGGCTGCGTTATTCGCGGAGGTACACCTCATTTTGAATATGTTTGCCAGTCAGTAACACATGGCATCACTGAATTGAATCTGGCAATGGAAGTCCCTGTTGTATTTGGAATATTAACGGTTGATACGGATAAACAGGCCATGGAAAGAACAGGAGGCATTCACGGACATAAGGGCGAAGAAGCGGCCATCACTTCAATAAAAATGATGATCCTTAACCAACAGATGAAAGAAGGGAATTTTAAAAAATGAAGCAAAGGTACCGGTGAACCTTTTTTCAATAAATTCGGCTCCTGGAAGAATGGAAATGAACCGGTGATCAAACCTTTGAACTTCCAGCCTAAATGAAGGGAATAATATAATGAAGGTCCAGATTTTTATCCCATGCTTTGTAGACCAGTTGTATCCTGATACCGCTTTTAATATGATCCGTGTGCTTGAGAAGGCCGGATGCGAGGTGCACTATAATCCCAATCAAACCTGTTGCGGGCAGCCTGCATTCAATGCCGGTTTCTGGGATGATGCAAGGGACGTATGTTCTAAATTTTTAAACGACTTTGACCCATCAAACATAATCGTAGCTCCAAGTGCCAGTTGTGTTGGCTTTGTAAAAAATTATTACCATAAGCTTTTTGATAATTCATCCGTTCACAATGAAGTAAAAGCTATCAGCCAGAACATTTACGAACTTTCAGACTTCCTTGTAAATAAATTAAACTTTACAGATTTCGGCGCCAGTTTACCGGGTAAGGCAACCTATCATGATTCATGTGCCGGACTGAGGGAATGTGGAATTAAAAATGAACCAAGGATATTGCTGCAAAAAGTAAAAGGACTTGAAATAACAGAACTTCATGATGTTGAAACATGCTGCGGCTTCGGAGGCAGTTTCGCTGTAAAATTTGAACCCATTTCTGTTGCCATGGCTGAACAGAAAATTGAAAATGCACTGGCCACAGAAGCGGAGTACCTGATCTCTACCGATCTTTCCTGCCTCATGCATCTGCAGGGTTACATCAACAACAAAAATTATAAACTGAAAACCATGCATCTTGCTGATGTATTGGCGAGTGGCTGGTAACCTCCATGCTGTGTTAGTGTGGTTACGGAAAATAATATTAAAAGACCAGCTTTACCGGCTGGTCTTTTATTGTGTTACTCATCGCTGACAAAAGTTTTCAGGGCATTAATACGGTATCAATAACATGTATCACTCCATTGCTCTGATAAACATCACTCACCGTGATCCTGGCTTTATTACCTTTTTCATCCATGATCCACCACATGCCATCATCTTCCATGATCCAAATTTTACCACCCTGCACCGTGGTCAATCCTGCTTTTCCGTTTCCTTTTTTTATCCATTTCCTCAATTCCTTAATATCCAGTTTACCTGCTACAACATGAAAAGTAAGGATGGATGTTAGCTGGGATTTATTTTCCGGCTTCAACAGGTTGTCAACGGCTCCGGCTGGAAGCTTTTCGAATGCCATATTCGTTGGAGCAAAAACGGTGAATGGCCCTTTTCCCTGGAGCGTTTCTACCAGTCCGGCAGCCTTAACAGCAGCCACTAAAGTGGTGTGGTCTTTTGATTGAACAGCATTGTCAATGATATTCTTTGATGCATACATGGGCGCACCACCTACCTCAACTGTTTTTTCCTTTTTCATATCGCCCTGTGATAGGGAATGCTTTGACCATAAAAGTCCTGAAAGCAGTAAAACTGCCAGTGAAATCTTTTTCATGTTCCTGTTTTTGGTTAATAATTAATTTGAAATCCGGGATAATGAAATAGTTACGAGTGCTGGTAATTTTTAGATGTATAAATTTGAAAATTATTGGGGATGGATTGCTTCATCCATCACCTGCACCAATCACTTAAATAGAGCTACATGAACTACTGGCTGGTAAAATCAGAACCTTCCGTTTACAGTTGGGACCAATTTGTAAAAGACGGCAAAACAACATGGGATGGTGTACGCAACTATGCGGCACGTTTGCATTTGAGAGCAATGAAAAAGGGCGATGAAGTATTTTTTTATCACAGCAATGCCGGGGTTGAAATAGTAGGCATTGCCAAAGTGATCAAAGAAGCTTATCAGGATCCAACCACCGATGACGAAGCCTGGGTTGCAGTTGACCTGAAACCTGTGAAAAAATTAAAGAATCCGGTATCGCTTCCGCAGATCAAAAAAGAAAAAAAGCTCAAGGATATGGCTCTCCTGCGCATCAGCCGTTTATCGGTACAACCTGTGAGCCCCGAAGAATGGAATATGATCATGGAATTGTCTTCCGTATCATGAAAATCACTTCACTTGAAATACTTACCAGTGACCTGGACGCAGCAAGGGATTTTTATCATGGCCTTCTGCAATTAAAAATCCTTTCCGTTACAGAGTCGCACATCAGTTTTCAATTGCAGGGATCTATCCTTGAATTTGTATTGAACAAATCATCAGCGGCTATATATCATATAGCATTCAATATTCCATGCAACCAGATACGAGAGGCACACGAATGGTTAAAAAATAAAGTGGAGATCATTCCGGTTGATAATAAAAATACCATAGCCGACTTCAGTAACTGGAATGCGGAAGCGGTCTATTTTTATGACCATCAGAACAATATAATTGAATTCATTGCCCGCCGTGATCTTAACAATGGATCTGCAAATGAATTTACACAGGCCTCCATTCTTGCCATTAGTGAAGTAGGAATTGTAACAGATAATGTAACCGCTGAAATCCGTGAGTTGAAAGCAATCTATTCAATTGATTTTTTTGAAAAGCAGCCACCCATGAAAAATTTTGCTGCACTGGGTGATGATGAAGGACTTTTTATTGTTGTAAGTAACAACAGGCCCTGGTATCCCACCACGATAGTTTCATCAATACACTGGATGAAGGTAAATTTCATACAGGGTGACCATTCCTTCACGCTTGAACTTCCTTCGCAAAATGTGTAGCCTGGTGGGTTACTTTTTAATTTAACCGGCATTAATTCATGTCTATAGATCGCTAACGGTTTCTCCTCCATGTGATTTATGCAAAATAAAATTTTTTGCATCCCAATCATTAATTAAAATCAACAACTATGGCAAGGATATCCATTGCATTCTTAGGAGTGCTGACATTACTATGCTTTTCATGTAATGAAAGAGGCAGAAGCAATCCGGCTACAGGTTATACAGGGTCAGACCAGTATGATAGCCAGTCACCAAAAGTTCCGGTTCAGGTGGAGAACATCACAGTAATGGAAATGCAG
>CBIHLW010000085.1:0-8953 GCA_966210755.1 uncultured bacterium | reverse complement strand
TACCGGTAGAAGCTGGAGGGTATCAAAAAAAGTGGCTGCCCGAAACAGCCGATTGATCAGAACCAGCCCCTTCTTTTAAAAATATAAAGCATCACTACCGGAATTAATAACATTAAGGAAACGGCCACATAAAATCCCCATTGGTTATGGCTGGTGGGTATCACGTCAAAGTTCATTCCGTAGATCCCTCCGATAACTGTTGCGGGCGCCAGCAAACAGGTTACAATTGCCATCACTTTCATTACCTCGTTCATACGAAGGTTTACATTATTAATGTAAAGGTCCTGCATGCTGATCATGATATCCCTGTAGTTCTCGCTCAGGTCATATGCCTGGGTAATATGATCATGAACATCTTTGAAATATTTTGTGGTGTTATCATTCAGCAATACATTTTCGCTTCTGATAATACTTCCCACAAGGTCTCTGACGGGCGCAATGTTCCTTTTTAAAATAATCAGTTCTTTTCTTAACTGGTTAATTCTTGCCAGGGCCCTCTTGTTGCTGTTTCTGATAACCTCTTCTTCCACCTGTTCAATCCTGTCGCCCAATTTTTCCATCACGAAAAAATAATTGTCAACTATGAGGTCGATCATTGCATAACATAAATAATCGGCCCCTCTTTGCCTGTGTTTACTGTTGTTTACCCGCAATTTATCCCGGATGGGGTCAAATACATCCCGGTGCGGGTCTTCCTGGAAAGTGATCACGAAACCCCTGCCCAGTACAATGCTGATCTGCTCCTGTTCAACAGTTTCGGTGGTGTCATTGTAATAAAGCATGTTCAACAGACAATAAAAAATATCTTCTACCTCATCCATTTTAGGACGCTGGCCAACACTAAGAATGTCTTCCGTAATTAATGGATGGATCCCGAACCGGGTGCTGATCTTTTCAACATCATATTTACGGAGGCCATCAATATTGATCCAGCTAATTCTGTCGTTGTACAAAAAATCAAAACAATCTTCAATATTTTTTAGTTCCTGGCTGTTCAGCGTATGCAGGTCATAATCATGCACACTTATATAAACCTTTTCAGCATCTTTTCTAACAGTATTGATAACAGGGTTTATATTGAGTATTTCCTTGGTTCTGTTGGTACCAAACAGGGAAACCGGAATAAAATACCTGAAATATTTTTTTGCTTTGGTCATATACTTTTCTACACTGAATGTCCTCAAAATATAAGAAAAAAAAACAGGTGCTTCGGGAATTTCCTGCCAAACTACTTTATACGGGAGTTACCAGCATGCCGCGCAGCCCGTTATTTGAAAAATAAGGAGCGCTGTTTATCAGATTAATAAATTTATAGTTAACGAAAGGCGCGCCCACAACGGTATAAAATGATGAAGGGCTTAATCTGTTGTTGCCATTGTGACGTTTACGGTTCTTTGTGCATAAACCATGTTATAAAACAAAAGCAAAGCAATAAATAAAAGAACCGGCATGGTCTAAAATTGAATTCATTAAGTTACAAACTAAGTAAGACAAAACTTAGGCCCAACAACCATTTGCCGGATGCCGGATTACCCCAATAGAAATCTTTAACTCTATATGCAGAACAGGATTATTTTCTTTCCGCCGTCCAATGAAGCAGGTATGTATCGCAGGAAAGCGCATTGATATTCATTCTGAAGCTACCCTTTGCTTTCTTACCATCAATGTCGGCTTTTAATTGATACCGGATGGCAGTGGCGCCACCATCTTCCGGTTCGGATAAATGTGCATCCACCTTATTATTCAGGACATCGAAACCTTTTTCAGGTCCCATCCTGGTCTGTTCAAGTTTTCCATCACATCGCCAGTAACCATCAAAGGTGAGGTTATCAAGCTTTTTACCATCTTCAGAAATATCAAAACTTATAAAAGTTTCTTTCATGCCATTGGTGAACGCCCCTTCATAATGCCCACCCTTAACAGTGGCGGATTCCTGTTTTGCTGGTTGTTTTTGTGAAATTGCATTTGTGTTTTCACTGCTGTTATTGCACGAGACAAAAATCAAAACTAAAAACGGGGTAAGGACCTTTTTCATAAAGAAAAGAATTGCGGGATAAATATATTAAAAAAGTGATTTGGCTTTCAGCAGGTCTTCGGGCGTATCAATTGAAATCCCAATATAATCTGTAACGGCCATCCTGAGTTGAATACCATGTTCAAGGAAACGCAGGCATTCAATTTTCTCCATGTCTTCCAGCGGGGTAACGGGCCATCGGGTAAAATCCATAAGCGCATTTTTTCTGAATGCGTAAACCCCAATATGTTCATAATGGTTCATCGCCCCGGATCTGTTGCGTGGATAGGGGACGACACTTCTGCTGAACAACAGCGAGTTCATATTTAAATCAACACAAACCTTTACCCTGTTAGGATCTGCAATGGTAGCTTCATCCGTGATGGGCTGCATTAAAGACCCAACCTGCACAGATCCGTCATTGAACAGCGCCAGTAATTTTTCCAGCGGCTCTTTTTTTATAAATGGAGTATCCCCCTGTACATTAACGATGATATCAACGTCCAGGTTCTCTGCAACTTCTGCAATACGGTCGGTTCCGCTTTCGTGCTTTCTATTACTCATTATGGGCCTGCCCCCATATTTTAATATTTCATCAAAAATGATATCGCTGTCCGTAACTACCACAACATCATCAAACAAACCCGTATGTTTTGTAGCCAGGAATACTGTTGCGATGAGGGATTTGTCTCCCAGTTGCTTCATTAATTTCCCCGGAAACCTGCTTGCTTCATATCGTGCGGGGATCATTGCGATCTTATTCAGTTTTTTACCCCCTTCATTTGCCTTCTTCATGGATTTATCTCCGTGTGTTTCTTTCATGTATTATAATTCTTTGTAAAGATGTTTAAAACAGGCAAAGTGTTACTTTCTTTCTTCAGGCAATGGAGGATGGAAAGGCTGCTTCATTAACATACCAAGGTTTTCATCTTCTTCATTGGGATAATACCTGTCCAGGCCATACCTGATCTCTGAATGGTGCAGCTGACGGTAGGTGCCCAGCAGCCTGTCCCATATTGACAGAACAGCGCCGTAATTACTATCTGTAAAAGGTTGTTTCCAATGGTGATGCACTTTATGCATATTTGGAGAAACCAGAATAAAACTAAGCGGCTTGTCAAGCCATTCCGGTAACCTGATATTGGCATGGGTGAATTGAGTTGAAAGCACAAGCAGGGTTTGAAAGATCATAACAGCATACATTGGAGCACCGGAAACCAATACGCCCATTAAAAAGAAAATACCGCGCAACACACTTTCAACCGGGTGGTGTCTTAATCCGGTAGTTACATCTACATTGTTATCGGAATGATGAATAACATGAAACCTCCAGAGCATTCCTGTTTTATGATCAACAATATGTACCAGCCACCCGCCAAAAAAATCCAACACTAAAAAAGAGATGATTATGATCCATAGTATGGAAGAATTGAACCAGTAAACAAGTCCAAAACCGGCATCCTTACACATATCAGAAAGTAAAATGATAAACACCGCGAACCCGGTATGAATGAGCAGGTGAATAATGGTAAAAGATAAATTAACGGAAGCGTGTCTCCACTTGTTTTTCCGGTAATGTAGGGAAAGCAGGGGAATGGCCCCTTCAATGAGCCAAAGCAGCAACATGCCTGATACCAGCAGGATAAGTCGTTCAACTGGCCGGCTTTCAAGAGTTTGAAAGTGGTCAATAATATTTTGCCACATAATTTCAGGTTTTCCGGCAATATAAAGACGGGACCCGTTAAAGATACAAAATAGCCTAAGGCCGGGGGTCCGGTGCTGTGCATTTTCAGTTATCGAACACCGGATTTAATGTGCAGGCAGTTCCCTGAAGTCATAGCCACAGGCGGAGCACCTGTAAATTTTTCTCACTTCAACCGAATGGCCATTTAATAACATACTTGCAATGGCCGACAGCCTGCATTTGTATTCACGTGTAATGCTTACGGCTTTTAAGGCATGTGCATGGCACACAGGACAGGGAATATCCTTGAGATAGGCCTGTTCGGCTTTTTCCATCAAATCCCAGGCTTTTTCAACATGTGCGTGGTGAACCATAAGCTTCATGCCACCAATAGCAGGACTTAGAAATGGATCAATGGTCACAATATTTTCATCCTTCAGATGGCAATTGATATTACCATGCTGGAGCATGTTCAATACAATATTTGCTTCAATATAATTATCAAATGAACGCAATTCTACAAATTCCATGTCCGCTCATTTAACGGTAAGAGTGAAAATATCAATCATGAAAATGCCGGGCTTTCCGGCCCGGCACCCTATTGAAGTTAATTAATTTTATTGGTTCAGCATCAGCGGCATTACCAGCATCAGCAACTCTTCATTGTCGCCCGGATCAGTTGGTTTGATGATGCCCGCCTTTGTAGGTGTAGACAATTCCAGCCGTACTTCGTTACTGTCCGATGCATTCAGCATTTCAATTAAGAACCGTGCGTTGAAAGCAATGGTAAGGTCCTCTCCGTCGTACTGGCACTTCATTCTTTCATTTCCTTCAAATGAAAAATCAACATCCTGGGCCGCCAGTTGCAATTCGCTACCGGTAATGTTGAGGGCAACCTGGTTGGTGCTTTTGTTGCTGAAGACACTCACTCTTCTGAGGGCACTCTGGAAATCAGACTTTCCAACTACCATTTTATAAGGGTTGTCCGAGGGGATCACTACCTTATAATCCGGGAACCTTGCGTCAATCAGCCGGCAGCTCATTTGTAAAGTGCCATGTTTAACAAACAGGTGGTTGCTGTTATAATTGATGGTGATCTCGTCTTCATTATCGGGCAGGGCAGATTTCAAAAGATTCAAAGGCTTCCGGGGAACAATAAACGAATCGGCCTTTGGGCAACTTACGTCCGTTCTTTTATAACGCACAAGCCTGTGCGCATCTGTAGCTACAAACTGGATGTAGTCTTTATTCAATTCAAAGAAAACGCCAGTCATTGCAGGGCGCAGGTCATCATTGCTTACAGCAAACAGGGTTTTATTTATTGCGGTTATCAATGCTGTAGCGCTCATGGTAAAGCTGGAGGTATCATCAGCTGCGGGCTCCTTGGGAAAATTATCAGGATTTTCACCCATAACCTTATACTTACCATTGTCACTGGTGATTTCTACTGCAAAGGACTTATCAATATTGAACGAAAGCGGTTGGTCGGGAATGTTTTTCAATGAATCCATCAGGATACGGGCGGGAATACAAACCTTGCCGCTGTCCTTAGCCTCAATATCCATCTGAATTCTCATTACCGTTTCAAGGTCGGTAGCCACAACGGTGAGCCTGTTCTTTTCAACTTCAAAAAGAAAGTCTTCTAGGATGGGAAGCACTGTATTAGCATTGATCACCCCGTTAATATGTTGCAGCTGCTTCAGCAGTTGGGAAGAGGAAACAATAAACTTCATGAAAAATAAATTTGATCCCTTTCGGGATGGTAGCGGCGAAACTAACGATTTTCCGTGTACAAAATAAGGGCGTTCATAACTTGAGGTTAACCCTGCAACCACCATAACGGGAGTGCAGTATCCCGAGGCTTTATACCACTGGATGCGGCCCGCATTTTGAAGCAGTTAAAGCCGGATAATAAATGAAATCGCTTTTCTTTAGTTCTGAATACGGAAATTTGTAAGAGAAGAGGGCCCCCAACAAAGGAAAAACAAATATGCTGGATAAGATATTTAGCTGGACAAAGAAAAAAATGGAAGAAGAAACTGCTGAACCCGAAATAATTTTTGGCCGTTATTCAGACAACAACAAATCGCTGGAAAAAGTTGAGAAATGGAACCAGGCCGAATCCCTTTTTAAGGAAAAAAAATTTTTCGAAAGCATTTCTGCATTTTTTGAATACCTCTGCGATGATAATGCCGACAACGTAAAACACAAACAGGAAGGCAGCAAAGGGAGGTTTGAATTTTTCCAGGGTTCCAAGATCATCAGGGGTCATTACAATGAAGAAATTTTTGAAGCCCAGGTGGCACTGGCTCATATGCCCCAGCCCAGTGTACCCGTGATGAGGAGACTGCTGGAAATGAATTTTAACCTGTATTACAGCCGGTATGCCCTTGAAAAAGATAATGTGGCCATGTTATTCAACAGTGACATAAGAACTGCCAACCCCAGCAAATTATATTATGGACTAAAAGAACTGGCCACTAAGGCAGATAAACAGGACGACCTGCTGGTGCAGGATTTCACCACGCTTTTACCGGTAGATACCAGCCATATTATTGAAATTCCCGAAGCAGAAAAAGCCATTAAACACCGCTATTTAAAAAAATGGATCCAGGAATCCCTTGACCTTATCAATAGCATTGATGCAGATAAATATTCAGGGGGCATAGCCTACCTGTTGCTGGCACTCGCCTACCGGATAGATTACCTGATATTACCCGAAGGCAAATTATTAAGCGAGCTTGAAAAGATAGTTGAGGTTTATTTCAGGAAGGACGACAGACTTGTAACAGAAAAAAATCAGGAAATGGCTGATTGTTACCAGAAGCTATTGTCTAAGGACAAAGAAGAATTTTATCCCTACCTGTTCCGGTCAAAGTATACCTTTTCAATAGTGACCCCGCAGAATTATAAAACAATCGCTGATGCAATTTATAATGCCAACCAGAATATCAGCTGGTACCGGGAAAATAAACTTCCGAAGGTAGCTGCCCAGATCAGTGAATACGGGTTTTCTTATTGCCAGTACTCTTATAGCCTTCCAAAGCCATTAACCCGGCTGTTTGATCTGTTCATGAGGATCAATTATGGCGAATATTTCAATGAGCTTGGCTTTAAAGAAGCGTATTACAACAAGGAAAATAATGTTTACGATAAGGATGCCATTATTCAGGCCATAAATAAAATAGAAGATGAATGGAAAGAGAAATATCCCCAATTCAATTTTAAAACTGAAAAATTAAAGTTTGACAACCAGGTTGCATTCAATCAAAGCTTTACAACCGAGATCGAATATTTGAACCTGGAAACTAAATGAATCACAGATGTAAATGGGATCGCGGATGTAGATGGAAGGCCACGGAATGAGAGTCGGGCAAAATGAGATGTGAAATAAGTTATGTATGACAACATGTAAATCAAAAAATAACCAAACAATCAATTCCCTCCGCGGCCATCCGCGGCCATCCATCTACATCCGTGATACAAATCCGATCAATTATAAATTATGAAGATGCAGATCAAAAAATCCAAAATAAAGAATCTATTATCTAAATCATATTCTCCGCGGCCATCCGTGGCCATCCATCTACATCCGTGATACAAATCCGATCAATCATAAATTATGAATATGCAACTCCCAAAATCCAAAATAAAAAACCCGTCACATAACCAAAACCCTCCGCGGCCATCCGTGGCATCCATTAACATCAGTGATATAAAATCCGTTGAAAATTAAATTATGAAGATGCAGATCAAAAAATCCCAAATAAAGAATCCATTATCTAAATCATATTCTCCGCGGCCATCCGCGGCCATCAATTTACATCCGCGATATAAAAATCCGTTGAATCTTATATTATGAATACGCAACAGATCATAGAATTATTCAGACCGGCAATTATTCAGATTGCTACGCAATCAAGTACGGGTACAGGCTTTTATTTAAAAGAGCTTGATCTTGTTGTAACCAATGAACACGTGGTTGGTAAAAATGCGGAGGTTACCATTGCCGGAAAATTGTTTGAAAAGCAATTAACGAGGGTATGGTACACGGATAAAAAACATGATCTGGCCTTTTTGCAACCTCCCGTAGATGTACAGATCCCTGATGTGAAACTGGGAATTTATGAAGAAACAAAAGACGGTGAAGTGGTGGTGGCCATTGGGCATCCATTTGGACTTAATTACACGGCCACACAGGGTGTGATATCTAAGGTAGACCGCATCCGAGATGGCATTAAATACATACAGATTGATGCTGCCATTAACCCTGGAAATTCAGGTGGACCACTTGTGAATAAGGAAGGCCATATTATTGGCGTGAATTCATTTATCATACGCGGAGGTGATAATCTTGGTTTTGCCCTTCCGGTCAGTTACCTGCGTGAAGCGCTGGATCTATATTACCCACACAGAGGACAGCCTTCAACCAGGTGCCATAGTTGTAATCACATGGTTTTTCCCTCCACCATTGAGGCAACTAAATATTGTCCTTATTGTGGAACAGAAGTTAAGCTGCCACAGCTTCCCGAAAGAGAATCCAAGCCTGTAGGTATTGCAAAAACAGTTGAAGAGATACTTACAGAACTAGGAAAGGACGTGAAGCTTGCGCGGGATGGCAACAACAACTGGAGCGTAAAGGAAGGGACGGCCAAGATCAAGATCAATTATAATCCGGATAATTTTTTTGTTGCAGGCGATGCCTACCTGTGCCAGCTGCCAAAGGATTCCTCGCAGATCAGGCCTTTGTATCTTTTTTTATTGAACGAAAATTTCAGCCTTGATACTCTTGTGCTGAGTTGTGTAAAGCAAAACATTGTTTTGTCCTGCATTATGTACGACCTGGATATGACAAAGGATGCAGGTATAGAAATGTTCAGGGACCTGTTTCAAAAGGCAGAATATTACGACCAGTTGCTGGAGAAGGAGTTTGGTTGCGTAGAGCTGCTTGAAGAGTGATTGGCATACCGGTAGCGCTGTTAAAATATTTCAATCAACCGTATACAATAGTGCAGAAGAAGTTATTAAGCAAAGAACAGGCGTTACAGAAATTGCGGCAATACTGTGCTTACCAGGAAAGAAGCCATGCTGAAGTGGGGCAAAAATTATGGGACCTTGGTGTGAGAAAAACGGATCATGATGAAATGGCTTCAACACTGATCGAAGAGGATTATCTGAATGAAGAAAGGTTTGCCATTGCATTTGCGGGTGGAAAATTCAGGATGAAGGATTGGGGACGCAAGAAGATCTATTAA
>CBIHLW010000084.1:0-9004 GCA_966210755.1 uncultured bacterium | reverse complement strand
TCAGGAAGAAGGAAAAGGAAGAAGCCAGGTTGAAAGGAGGGGATTAGCCAATAGCCAAGGCCATTGTCTTTAACCCCAATACCCAATAAAATCTCAAAATCCCGGTTCCTTCCAAACTTGATTTGGAAAGTATTTGGCCTTTATCTTACATTTGCCGGAGCAATGAATCGAATGAAGGGAACGAAAACGTTCCCTTCTTCTTTTAAGTTATGCAAGCAGAAACACTAATCAGGGAAATAGAAAAGAAGATAAACGGGCTACTGGAAACACACCCCGGGCATTTTTTGGTGGAAGTGAGGATCAAGCCAACCAATAATGTTAAGGTATTCATAGACGGAGATGAAGGAGTGATCCTTTCCGATCTGATACAGTATAACCGGAAATTATATAAGGAGCTTGAAGAAAGTACACTGTTCCCCGGTGGTGATTTTTCACTGGAGGTTTCTTCCGCCGGACTTGATGAACCCCTCAAACTCTTCCGTCAGTACAAGAAGAATGTAGGAAGGTTTGTTGAAGTAACCCTGGCAGATAATAGTAAACTTGAAGGAAAGCTGATAGAAGCCGCTGAAGACGCCATTGTAGTGGAAACGGAAAAAGGAAAGGGCAGGAAAAAAGAGATCAAACAGGAGCCGGTCTCCTTTAAGGATATAAAAACAACAAAAATTCAAATAAAATTTTGATATCGCTAAAGGCTTCGGCACCCGCCACAGGCCAATAGCCAGCAGCTAAAAGCAATACATATGGCAAGTATTAACCTGATGGAGGCATTCCAGGAATTTAAGGATGCTGAAAATATTGACCGTCCTACATTAATGCGTGTAGTGGAAGACGTTTTTAAAACCTTACTCCGTAAAAAATATGGCAGCGACGAAACCTTCGACGTGATTGTGAACGCCGAAAAGGGCGATCTTGAAATTTTCCGTCGCAGGAACGTTGTTGATGATGGCGACGTGTATAATACCCTTGAAGAGATTGAGGTTAGCGAAGCAAAGAAAATTTCTCCCGACTATGAAGTTGGTGAAGAAGTTTATGAAGAAGTAAACCTGGAAGATTTCGGACGCCGGGCTATTCTTGCCGCCAAGCAAACACTGGCCAGCCGTATTTCTGATCTGAAGAAAAACGTACTGGCGAAAAAATACCAGGACCGCATTGGTGAAATTATCAGTGCAGAAGTGTACCAGGTATGGAAAAAAGAAATTCTTTTGCTTGATGAAGAAGGCAATGAACTGATTCTTCCAAAAAGTGAACAGATACCTCAGGACTATTTTAAAAAAGGAGAGAACATCCGCGCGGTGGTAAAGAAGGTTGATATGAAGAATAATACACCCGTGATTATTCTTTCCAGGACCTCACCTGATTTTCTGGCAAAGCTTTTGGAAATAGAAGTTCCTGAGATCTTTGACGGCCTGATCGTAATTAAAAAGATCGTACGCGAACCGGGAGAAAGAGCAAAAGTTGCTGTTGAATCTTACGATGACCGCATTGATCCTGTTGGCGCCTGTGTGGGTATGAAAGGAAGCCGGATCCATGGCATAGTACGTGAATTGAAGAATGAAAATATTGACGTGATCAACTGGACAAACAATATCCAGTTGCTCATTCAAAGATCACTCACACCTGCCAAGATCACTACAATGGAACTTGATAACGAAGGCAAACATGCAGATGTTTACCTGCGTCCCGACCAGGTATCACTTGCTATCGGCCGCAGGGGCGTTAACATCAAACTGGCCTGTGACCTTACCGGTTACGAACTGGATGTGTACCGTGATAATGAAGGTGAAACAGAAGAATTTGATATTGACCTGGAAGAATTCAGTGATGAAATTGAAAGCTGGGTGATTGATGAATTAAAACGTGTAGGTTGTGATACAGCCAGGTCGGTGCTTGAACTTACAGCGGAAGAACTGGAAAGAAGAACAGATCTTGAAAAAGTAACGATTGATGAAGTAAGAAAGGTATTGCAGGCAGAATTTGAAAAGGAGTGATGACGTGAATCGGCAATCGTGAAAGATAGTTCGATATCATAAAATTATTTTAATCAACGCAGCTAGTTGATTTTTAAAACAGTCTAGCTGACATATAAAACAGTAAAGTGAATAGTGGGTTTTAGACCGGCGATCAACGATTGACGATCTGCAACCCGCTACAAAAACCAGTTAATGGCAGAAACAATAACAACACCCAGGTTGATGGCAGCCGCCAAAGAGTTTAACATCGGTAAGGATACCCTTGTTGATTTTTTGGTTGGCAAAGGCTTTAGTAAGGATGACCTGAAACCTACCGCTAAGCTTACGGAAGACATGTACCGTGCTTTGCAGAATGAATTTCAAAGCGATAAGGTGGCCAAACAAAAAGCCGTCCAGATCGATCTGCCCAAAGGAGCTGTAGCCGAAGCGAAAAAGAAAAAAGACGAAGAAGAGATCAGCTTTCATAAAGAAAAGAAAGCAGCTAAAAAAGAAGAACCACCAGTGGTGGAAGCTCCTGTGGTTGAAACGCCCGCTCCTGAACCGGTTGCGGAAATTCCTGCGCCTCCCCCACCTCCCGCGGTTCAACCTGAACCTCCTGCGGAAGTTGAAGTGGCCAGGGTGGAATCTCCGGATATTGAAGGTCCAAAAGTGATCGATAAGATTGACCTCTCTGCAATAGATTCTTCTACCCGCCCTAAGAAAGCAGCAAAGAAAACCAAGAAAGAGAAAGAGGAAGTGAAACCTGAACCTGAGGCAAAGCCTGAACCGGTAGCGGAAACGCCGGTGGAGGAAATACCGGCTCCCCGGATAGAAGAACAACCGGAAGAAGAACCTGTAATTGAAAATATAAGGGCTGAAAAAATTGAAGGTCCAAAGATCCTCGGTAAAATTGAACTGCCCGTTGAAGCTGATCCACGTCCGCAAAAGGCGGATGAAAAACGCAAACGCAAGCGTATTCCAATTGAGAAAAAAGAAGGCGGCGGTGCACAGGGATTCCAGAAAAGTGGCGGTCAGCAGGGCGGACAGGGTGGCGGCGGACGCATCGGCATCCAGCGCAATACCGGCGGTGGCGGTGGCGAAAGAGGCCGCGGCGGACAACAAAATAAATTTGCACCCCGCACAGGAGCACGTCCAACTTTTGCCAAACGTGGTGAAGACAAACAAATAGACGAAAAAGAAATCCAGCGTAAGATACAGGAGACCCAGGCTAAACTTTCCGGCGGAAAAGGAAAGAGTATCAAAAAACTCCGGCGTGAACGCCGCAATGAAGCTGCGGAATCCATGGAAGGTGCGGAAGATAACAAGCTTCAGGTTACAGAATTTATCAGCGTGAGCGAACTCGCTAACCTGATGGATGTAAGCTTTGCGGAAGTGATCGCTAAATGTATGGGACTGGGCATCATGGTTTCTATTAACCAGCGACTTGATGCGGAAGTAATAGAACTGGTGTCAAGTGAATTTGGTTTTGATGTTGAGTTCATCGACATGGAAAAACAAATGGAAATGGACGAGGAAGATGTTGTGGATGACGAAGCCGATCTTCTGTCGCGTTCTCCTATCTTTACCATTATGGGTCACGTTTACCATGGTAAGACCTCTTTGCTTGACTATATCCGGAGCGCCAGCGTTGTGGCAGGTGAAGCAGGTGGCATTACCCAGCATATCGGAGCCTACCAGGTGAAAATTGCAAATGGGAAAGACATTACTTTTCTTGATACCCCCGGTCACGAAGCGTTTACGGCTATGCGTGCCCGTGGTGCAAAGGTCACTGATATCGCGGTGATCGTAATTGCAGCTGATGACGCCATCATGCCACAGACAAGAGAAGCCATCTCGCACGCTCAGGCAGCCAATGTTCCCATGATATTTGCTGTAAATAAAATTGATAAGGATGGCGCTAATCCTGCCAAGATCTATGAGCAACTGGCACAAATGAACCTCCTGGTAGAATCATGGGGCGGTAAATTCCAAAGCCAGGAGATCAGCGCCAAACAGGGATTGAATATTGATTTACTCCTCGAAAAAATATTGCTTGAAGCCGAGTTGCTTGACCTGAAAGCCAATCCAGACAAGGAGGCCAATGGTACCATCATCGAAGCTACGCTTGATAAGGGACGTGGCTATGTGGCAACAGTTCTGGTTCAGAACGGAACATTGAAAGCCGGCGATCTTGTAGTGAGCGGACAACATTTTGGAAGGGTGAAAGCCATGATGAATGAAAGGAATAAAAAGGTAAATGAAGCTCCGCCTTCCACACCTGTTTTGATCCTTGGTCTGAATGGTGCACCGCAGGCTGGTGAAACTTTCAAAGTTTACCAGGATGAAGCTGAAGCAAAAGATATTGCCAACAGGCGGGCACAGATCCTGCGTGAGCAGGGTATGAGAGCCAAGAAACACATTACCCTGGATGAGATCGGGCGCAGGCTGGCACTTGGAAGTTTCAAGGAATTGAAGGTGATCATTAAAGGTGACGTGGACGGATCGGTTGAAGCCCTTAGTGATTCCTTACAGAAATTATCAACCCAGGAGATCCTGGTTAGCGTGATTCATAAAGGTGTGGGACAGATCAATGAAAGTGATATTGTACTGGCTGAAGCATCAGATGCCATTGTAATAGGATTTAATGTACGTCCATCGCTGCAGGCAAGCCGTGTTGCCGATAAAGCAGGTATTGAGATCAAGCTCTATTCCATCATCTATAATGCAATTGAGGAGATCAAGAGCGCGATGGAAGGTATGCTTGAGCCGAAGATCCAGGAGAGGATCGTTGCCAATGTGGAGATCCGTGAGGTATTTAAATTTGATAAGGCCACCGTTGCAGGATGTACCGTACTTGATGGCCGCATCAAGCGGGATAATAAGGTCCGACTGATCCGCGATGGTATTGTGGTCTATCCAACCGCTGAAGGCGCCAGCGCCGAACTGGGTTCACTGAAACGGTATAAAGATGATGTGAAAGAAGTGTTGAGTGGAATGGAATGTGGTTTAACCATCAAGAATTATAATGACATTAAAGTAGGTGATATTGTGGAAGCATATGAGGAAGAAGAAGTGAAGCGTACGCTTTGAGGCAATTGGCAATAGTTCAGTGTATGCACCAATACAGGAAGGGCAGGCGTGGAGTTTTGAGTCTGGAGTCTTGAGTCAATAGTCTGAAGATTAAATCATTTGAATATGGAAGGAATAGTTTTCACTATTCCTTCTTTTTTTGCATGGTCATCCACTTTGGTAAACCACCCCTGAACCTGTCTTCCGGCCTCAGTTGTAATATAAACCCAACCCCCCATGAACTTGTCATCCCGCATGGATCTGGATGTCGATTGTAAACGGCCTAAGAACCAGTCCATCCTTTTTGACCTTGTCCTGCTTAATGGCAAGATCATGGAGGCGGTGGTCTTTTCATTGGTCACTTGCATTCAACGTTTAGAATCCCAAGGGATGATTTGACCATCAGCCCATACCGCCTTCAAATATTTGTTAATCCCCCTCACACCTCACCTTTTTCTCTTAACTAAAGCTAAATTTGACCACATTTCTTTATTATGAAAAAGCTCCTCTTCATTGCTTTTGCTTTTTTAATGGTGATTCCTGCTATGGCCCAGCCAAAAAAGATCGTAGCCGACAAGATCGTTGGCATCGTGGGAGACCATATCATCCTGTATTCGGATATTAAAAATGCTATTGCAGATATTGCACGCCAGGGTGGTACCATTCCTGAAGGTGCTGAATGCCAGATATTGGAGCAATCACTTGTTTCAAAAGTGCTGATGCTGCAGGCAATGAAAGATTCTTTGGTGGTGACCGAGGAAGAAGTGGAAGCAGATCTTGACATGAGGGTCCGCGATTTTATCAGAACCTATGGTAGCCAGGAAGCGGTAGAACAACTGGCAGGTAAATCTATTTACCAGATCAAGGATGATGCAAGGGAATCGGTAAGAGAAAGAAAACTGGCGGAAGCTATGCAGGCCAAGATCCTTGACATTGTAAGGATCACACCTGCGGAAGTAAAAATTTATTTCGACCGCATACCCAAGGACAGCCTTCCCTTTTTTGAATCGGAACTTGAAGTGGGACAGATCGCGATATTTCCAAAAGCATCAAAGGACCTGGAACAATACGCCATCAATGAGCTGACCAACTACAGGAAGATGATAGATGAAAAAAGGATCACTTTCGAAAATGCTGCCAAAAGATACTCCGACGATCCGGGTTCCAAGGACAGGGGTGGCCAATACCAGTTGAACAGGAATGAAAAATCCTGGGACCCTGAGTTTCTCAGAGCAAGCTTTAGATTGAAAGAAGGAGAAATATCTCCCATCATCAAATCAAAATTCGGATACCACATTATACAAATGGTGCAGCGCAATGGAGATGATGCCATCATCCGCCATATATTGAAAGTGCCACCGGTAACACAGGATGAGATCAATGCAGGTCTGTCAAAACTTGATTCTGTACGTTCCATGCTGATTGCAGGAACCATTGATTTTAATGCAGCCGTTGATAAATACAGCGAGATTGAAATGCAGGATTATTATGGTCCGCTGATCATTAGCCAGGATGGTGATACCTACAACAGGATTGATGAACTGGATAAGGATATCGTTACCACGCTTGGTAATTTGAAAATTGGTGAATATTCCCAGCCACAGGTATACACCGATCCGCAAACTCAAAAACAGGGTGTTCGGATCATTTATCTGAAATCAAGATCAGAACCCCACGTCATGAATATCCGTGATGATTATAACAAGATACAGCAGGCCGCACTGGAAGAAAAAAAATACTTCGCTATGGAAAAATGGCTGGCCGATCACATTAAGGATTATTACATCATGATCGATACGGTAGATGCTGATTGTCCGCAATTGAAAAAATGGACAAATCAGGCAGACCTCGCTTCTAAGTAAAGGAAATGCTTAATGATATATAATAAAACCCGGAATATAACCGGGTTTTTTATTTTGAATCTATCTTTATTACCTTTCATAAAGTGACTTATCAATCCAATGCCTTTCCCTTTGATCTCTGCTAATGCATCTCAACCTGATGATTTTGCTCTCCTAAAAGCACATCCCATTCCAACATGGATCATTAATGCAGAAAATTTTTCGATACTTTACAATAACGAGGCAACCCTTGAACAACTGGGTGATGATAGTGTACATGCCGGCAGGGATTTTCTGGATTTTTTTACCGAAGTAAGCAGGATCTCCTTTTTTCAAAAAATATCAGCAGGTATTATTCCTCACAAGGATAATTATACATTTTCAACTGTAAGAGGCGAACTGGTTTTTGTAGAACTGTATCTGAGCAGTTTTCAATACGACGGAAAATTATGTTACCAGGTTAGCTGCATCAACACAACGCACAATGTAATCAGGGAACAAAAAATTGAAGAGGAAAGAACGCGCTATAAAACCTATATTGATTATAGTGCTGATGGAATTTATTGCCAGGAGTTTTCAATTCCTGTAAAATGCGATATAGCCCTGCAGGACATTATTGAACATGCAAAGAAGTACAGTTATATATCTGAATGTAATGATTCCATGGCAAGGATGTATGGTTTCGAAAGGGCCGGAGAACTGATTGGTATTTTATCTGAACAGATTTTGGATTTCGATGCTCCTGCCAATCTTGAATTTTTTAAACAATGTGTGGATAACGGATTCAGGATCAATAATGCCATTTCTCAGGAGAAGAACAGGTTTGGAGAAGATAAATTTTTTTTGAATAATGCTATAGGCGTAATTGAAAATGGTTACCTCAAACGAATCTGGGGTACTCAGCAGGATGTAACAGAAAAGAAGAAAACTGAAGAGTATCTTCAGCTTCTTGCCAACCTTGTTGAACAGACTTCGGATATACTTACTGCAGCCGACATCAATTATAATCCTGTAACATGGAATAAGTCAGCAGAAAGGATATATGGCATTACTGCTGAACAGATAATCGGGAAAAACCTGAATGATTTTATTACCATAAGGTATATAGATGCCACAAGGGAAGAAATCAGGGAGATCATTTCAACTACCGGAGAGTGGACCGGTGAATCCTATTTTACCAGGCCCACGGATGGTAAAGTAATTACCCTGATGTCCAGCTTCAAATTAATGAAGGATGCCAATGGTGCCCCATTGGGATTTCTTGTTTCTTCAAAGGATATCTCTGACAGAAAACAGGCTGAGTCAAGATTAGTTGAAAGCGAAAACCGCTTCAGGGAAATGGCCGATTCTTCGCCTGTGATGATATGGATGAGCAACGAAGAGAATATCACCACCTATATCAATAACAAATGGCTCGATTTTACCGGTGTTGATATTACAGGAAACCCGGGCGGCTGGGCACACCTCGTTCATAAAGATGACCTGATAAACGCTAAGGCGGAATTTTCCAGGGCCTTCAATCAAAGAAAAGAAATTACCCTTACCTACCGCCTCCTGCACAAGGATGGCAATTTCAGATGGGTGCATGATGTTAGCGTGCCCCGTATGTCGGATGGTGTTTTTATTGGTTATATCGGTTCAGTTGTAGATATAGAAGACCAGAAACAAAAGGAGCATCAGCTTCATTATAATGCCATCATCCTGGAAAATGTTTCAGACGTAATTATCTCAACATCCCTTGATTTCAAAGTGATCAGTCTGAATGCCTCAGCTGAATTTTATTATGGTATCACCGAATCCGAGGTCATTGATAAAAGAATGGATGAATTGCTTCGTTTTGATTTTGTAGGAACAAATATTGAAACTGTGATTTTCAGATTGCAGAATTTTGGGATCTGGAAAGGTGAAGTGTCTGTGATCACTAAGACGGGCGACAAAAAACATTTTCTTCACAGCATAAAAGAAATACGTGATGACAAGAATAACAGGATAGGCTACCTGGCAGTTGGAAAAGATATAAGCGAAATGAAACAGGCCCAGGAAGAAATGCGGAAGAGCGAGGAGTTTTACCGCACATTGATTGCCGATTCGCTTGATGGAATGATACTGGTAAATGTGGAAGGCCTGATCACTTTTTCTTCTCCC
>CBIHLW010000083.1:0-9040 GCA_966210755.1 uncultured bacterium | reverse complement strand
ATACCTGTGCTGATGTTTGAAAAAATGAAAATGAGCGAAATAAGACAAATGATAATGATATGCCCCGCCAGCATATTGGCGAAAAGACGAATGATCAATGCAAATGGCTTGGTGAAAATTGAAAGGATCTCCACCGGTATCATAATCACTTTTACACCATGTGGTACAGGAGGCCAGAAAATATGACCCCAGTAGTGTTTATTGGTGCTGAAAAGGATCACAATAAAAGATATTACGCCCAGCACAAGTGTAAAAGCTATGTTTCCTGTAACGTTGGCAGAACCTGGTATCAAACCAAATATGGTATTGATCAGGATAAATAAAAATACGGTAAGCAGATAAGGAAGGTATTTGTGGTACCTGTGTCCCATGTTGGGTTTGGCCACTTCATCCCTGATGAAAATGATAATGGTCTCCATTAAATTCTGTGCACCCTTCGGGGCAGATGTTACACCGAAACCTTTCTGGTATCTTTTGGCGATATACAATAGCAACCAAACCAGGATAGTAAGCGCCAGTAGCATCTGTACCACATTTCTTGTAAGAGAAAGGTCATACACGGCTACTTCCGTAAGAGGTCTGCCCGTTCTTTCATCCACCGCAATGATGCTTTCATCACTCAATAACTGGATCTCGGCATCGGCCATTCCTTCCTTCTTCAATTGCTCTTTATAGTGTGCGGTTACCAGTCGGTATCCGCGGTAGGCATCTTCCCCATGATGAAATTTGGAAGCGCTAAAACTGGTCCAGCCCCTTCCCGGTTCATAGAGTATGACAGGTAAAGGAATGGAAGCATGAAAATCGCCAAGGGTGAAGAAATGGAACTGGTGGGCATCCATCACGTGCCCGAAGATCACTTCGTTTGCATCAAACTCACCGGCATGGGCCCCGCCGGTCTCATCCTCGGTCTCATAATGTTCGTCATTGCCGGTTTGTCCTTCCTGCGCTGAGGCCAGGCCTGAAATACCCATGGCAAAAACGCTGAAAACCGCTACCAATAAGACTTTGAAACGTTCTTTAAGCATACCGTGCCTGAAATTTTGCGCAAAGATAAGGTAGCACTCCCAAAAATTTTGTTCTTATTTCATATTATTATGGAAGGTGGTAAAAACCAAAAAACCGCCCTTTATAAGGTAGCGGCTTTTTATAGAAAAAGTGAATTCTCTAATATACCTGATAACGGAAGATCTCAGTTTTATCAACACCCGATGGTGTGGTAAATTCAAATTTGATTATCCCCACCCCCCTGGAATAATACCATTTACCAATACCTACTACCGATGACACATCAACCCAGGTTGTTCCATTAAATTGCTCTACGCGCTGCTCAACAACAATGGTATTAGGAAATGCCGTTCCATTAACTGTTACAGATACATCTTTTTGCAGGATTATGAATTTTTCGCGAATGGTGAGAGCCTGGCCCGAAACGGTACCGCTGATGTCTGGCGAATACCAGCTGGTGTTTGCCGGCTGGTCATCTTTAAGAAAAATATACTCCTGCCAGATGGCATTGTCGAATCCATAAATACTGCCAATATCATGGAATTCATAATAATTTCCACCGGATCTACGAAAATAGCCACTGCTGTCATATCCCTGAGAGATATCATCCGTAGCCATAAAGATGGTGTAATTGTTCCCAAATGCAGCATGAAGATTAGAGGTTGCAACTCTCATTATGGTATCGGTGGCTACATCATCAAATTCATAACCCCAGTTGCTGTTGGCCGTTCTTGGGAAATAGTCGTTTCCGGGTGGCGGTGTTGAGGCCGGGGCCACTGTTACCACAAAAGTACAGGTTGAAGAGCCGGCTGTTACAGTAAAGGTCTGGTTTCCTGCTGTAGTTGGAGTTCCGCCGCCTGCGAGGATCACATTCTGAACACCTGTGGTGGTAAATGTGCCGCTGGCCGTAAATGAAAATCCGGTTACCGTATTGGTAGAGATGGTATAAGCGCCTACGGTGGTAACATTTACCTGAATGGTTACAGAATTGACCCCGCCAAGCGGTGTTCCGGCAATATAGGTTCCTGTAACAGTGGCACCGGTACAACTACCAGGACTGCCAACCAATTCACACACGGAAGGTGGCGCGGAGTTAGGCTGAACTGTTACAACAAATGTGCATGAACCGCTTCCAGCAGAAACGGAAAAAGTTTGAGCACCCGGTGCATTTGGTGTTCCCGTTCCATTTAAAGTTATATTCTGAACACCTGTGGTGGTAAACGTTCCTGAACCTGTAAAGTTCATTCCGGTAACTGTATTAGATGAAACCGTCCAGGTACCGATAGTAGTTACATTTACCGATAACACTACCTGGTTGGAAGCGGTAAGGGGCGTTCCCTGGGTATAAGTGCCTGCCACATTTGAATTGGCACAGGCGCCGCCTGCTCCTTCCAGCGTAAAAACCGAAGTGCCTCCACTACCGGTTGCGGGTAATACCGTTACCGGAACCGTACAGAAAGTGCTGTCGTAGATCACCATGAAATCATTGATGCCGGCACTGTTAGGTGTTCCAAAACCCTTGAGTTTTATGGTATTGGTACCCGTTGCACCAAAGTTTCCGGTGGCCCTGAAATAATATCCGTTAAGCGTATCGGTTGAAATGGTATACCCACCGGTTGCCACAACATCTACTGATACTTCAATATAATTGGTATCGCCTAAAGCCTGGCCGGCTATAAATGTGCCACCTACCTGTTTAGGAAGACATTCGCCACCTGCACCCTGAAGAGAACCCTGTGACAACGCACCGATCTCAAAACTGAGTTCTTTTTGGCAGGAGAGGAATGAAACTGAAAGAAAAATTAAGGTTAAGCTGGTTATAAAGGAACGACTCATAACAGGATAGGTTTTTGCAACAAATTAGGTTTGAGTATTTAACGGGAAAGATAATCATTCTATTGCGATCAACTTTTTTTCAAACTGCATTTCATACAATTTGCTGTAAAATCCACCCTTATGCAAAAGCTCCTTATGATTACCCATTTCCCTGATCTCACCCTTATCCATAACAATGATCTTATCCGCTCTTTGGATAGTGGAAAGCCTGTGGGCTATAACTATTGAGGTGCGTCCGGATATAAGCGTATTAATGGCTTTTTCAATCATTTGTTCACTTTCCGTATCAACAGAAGATGTGGCCTCATCAAGAATCAATACGGATGGATTGAATAATAAAGCCCTGATGAATGATAATAACTGTCTTTGTCCAACAGAAAGTGTGGCACCTCTTTCCATTACATTATAATCATAACCATTGGGTAGCTGCATTATGAAATCATGCATTCCAATGAGTTTTGCCGCTTCATAAACTCTTTCTTTTGGCATATTCTCATTTCGAAGCGTAATGTTATCCATAACGGAACCTGAAAAAAGAAAAACATCCTGCAAAACAACCCCGATATTTTTTCTCAGCGCTTCCAGTTCCCATTCAGCTATCGGTACATCGTCAAGTTTGATCTGCCCTTTATTGATTTCATAGAGCCGGTTGAGCAGACTGATAATGGTGGTTTTGCCACTGCCCGTATGGCCCACAATTGCCAGTGTCTGTCCCTTTTGAACGGAAAAACTGATATCCCTCAACACGGGATGTTCTTCATCATATCCAAACCAAACCTTATTAAATTCTATTTTACCTGCTATTACTGTTGGAGCATGCTTCCCTTTTTGTTCTGGAAAATCTTGATTGTCCAACACTTTAAAAACCCTTTCACTGGCTATCATTCCCATCTGCAGCACATTGAATTTATCTGCTATCACTCTCAATGGCCTGAAAAGCAGTTGAAGGAAAAGTATAAATGATAACACTTTTCCATACTGGCTAACATCCAGGGCCAGCGCTTCTTTAGCGGTCCACCAAACTACAAGTCCCATAGCTAAAGCCAGGACTATCTCCACTATCGGAAAAAAAACAGAGTAGGCAAATATGGCATTGATGTTTGCGTTTCGGTGTTCTTTATTGATATCCCGGAATTTTACCGTTTCTCTTTTTTCAGCCGCAAAAGCCTGTACAATAGTCATTCCCGTAATATGTTCCTGCACAAATGCATTCAGCCGGGCCACCGCATTTCTTACCCGGTGAAATGACCTGTTCACACTTTCCTTAAAATAATAAGTGGCTACAATAATGATGGGAAATGGGATCAGACAAACCAGGGTAAGCTGCCAGTCGATATAAAACATCACACCCAATACACAGAATATAGAAAGCAGATCGGCAATGATCGGTATCAGGCCATCAGCGAAAATATCATTCACTCTTTCTATATCATCAATGGTTCTTGTGGTAAGCGTACCAATGGGCGTTTTATCAAATTGTCTTAAATTAAGATGGAGCACTTTACCAAAAACCTTCACCCTGAGGTCTTTTACAACAGATTGCCCCAGCCAGGCCGTGATGTAAGAGAAATAAAACCTCAGGCCGGTTTCCAGCATTAGAAAAGCGATCTGGATGATGGTAATATAAACCAGCCAGTCAAGATTTTTTCCTGTGATGTATTTGTTTACGGTAAGCTGTATGAGCATGGGTCTTACCGGAGTAAAACCTGCCAGTACAATTGCAAGAATAATAGACCAGATGAACCTGCGCCGGTATGGTTTGGTAAACTGTAAAACCCTTTTTAAAAGCGATACGTCAAAAAAACTTTTCTTTCGGTCTGAACTACTCAATTTTCAATCTTTACTCAAATTTAGATGTCTATAAGAAATTGCCCTCACCACCCATAGAACTGTTGTAGGCTTTTATGAAGAGTGCACCAAGATTTTTATAAGGAGGTACATAATCATCAAAACCCGGCACCTTGCCGGCTTCTCCTTTAAACTCCTGCCAGAATGGTATCCAGTCAATGTTCTGGCCATTACGAAGTTTCTCATTCATGATATTGATGAAGGGCTGGTTGATATCCAGCTTACCGGTTTGCTTTGAAGCTATGATGTGGGCATCTGAAGCACGGCTCAATACATCATGAATGAGGTTATATCCGCCACATGAACCCAGTAATACGATCTTTGCCGATGGCTTGATCTGTTCAATAGTGTAGGGAACATAATAACTATGTCCCCGGTGAACTACAATGGTTGGTTCAATGTTTTTTTCTGCGAGGTATTCATTCAATGCTGCCTGGCCTTTTTCCAGCTCGCCGGTTTCCTCGGGCAGCCACCTGTTTGCATAAATAGTAACCGGCTTTCCTTTGGCCGAAGCGTAAGCAACCCAGTATTTATTATCCTCTACTTTTTTCCAGTTTGAATTATTGAACTGGGGAACAAAACCATTCCAGTTCATTTTACCATCCTTGTCTCCATAAAAAAACACCTGCATTACTACATTGCCGGTAACATCATTCAATAAAGAATTGTATTCAACATGATATACAGGGGGAATACCAAATTCTTTTGAAAGGTCAACATGATTGCTGCTGTCGGCGGAAAGGAACAACCTGTAAAGCAGGTTATAGATCACCATGCCCCTTTTATTATTCTCCTTTACATTACGATCGTAATTGGCTTTTACATTCACCAGCATGTCATCTGCTATGGGCCTGATACTTTCGGCAATACTGGCATAAGAGTCAGCCACATCCACCCCATCTTCAAGTCCTGATGATTTTTCCAAACCATTTACAAAAGCGGTCATAAGGGTCTGCGCCCTTTCCTTGTCGGGGAAGGTGGCCAGGAAATCGCTAAGTGTATTGTAGCCTGCAGCGATCCGGATAAATTTCTTAAACCTGTCAAAGCTTACCATCATGAGCAGTGAATCGCCACGGTTACCCGACTTCTGCATCATTTGCGGAAAAATACCATTCACATAACTGGAAGTATACATGTCTCTTTCTCCCGCAATGGCTAGGTAATAGAGTTCCTGGGCAGTCAACTGATTGAGGATCCTGAACCTTACCGGATCCTGTTCATTATGCAGTTCATTGATGGTTTTTATAAAATGAGAAATAGCCTTTACCTGCAACATCGTGTCCAGCACGCCCATACTCACGATCTTTTCTCCATCCAGTGCGCGCTTTACATAATCCATTTTAGTTTTAACCAGCAATTTATAATAGAGTGCATCGTCTGTTTTTACAGCATCAATATCTTCAAATTTTTGCTGGCCGGTAATTATATTGTCAAGGAATGGAAAATATAACTGGCCGCTGCCACCGCTTTTTGCCATCCGTGAAATGGCTTTAATAAAAGGATCGTCAATTCCCCTTATGGCATATCCCAGCCTGTTATCGGCGGAAGCATAATCATAAAGACGTTTAGGAAATTTATATGCAGCAATCCTTATCAGACTATCCCTGAATGGCACATCGGGATTCTCTTTCAGTTTAGTAAATATCTGTTCGGGATGCAGTACACAATATTTTAAAAGCAGAGTGTTTTTTGAACCTCTGTATCCGGCATTATTATAAAATGCATCACTAAGCAGCACAAGCCAGTGAACATCGTACGGCGTTGTTTCAAGTATGGGTTCAAAATTCTGATTATTGATATCCCTGATCATTGCCAGCCGGAATGCATCAAGCGCGGAAGGAAAATGAGAAGCGTTGAATTGCCTTCCTCTGTACAGATTCATGAAATTTTTCAGGATTTTTTCTACACCAAGCAGATAACCCTTTTTCTTTTGGTCACCCAACAGGCTATCCGTTTCTATTTCACACTGTAGCAGGTCTACTTTTTTGGTAACGGCCTGGCGAACATAATAATTCACATCGTCGTTATTGCCCCCCTGAAAGGCTTTCATAACATTCTTTTGTTCCCGGTCAATCCGGTCATGCCATAATACACGCCCGATGGGAGGCTTACAATTGGTAGTCTGGGCAAAAGACTGGACTCCAACAATTAAAAGCAGGCTCTTCAATAGTAATCGTAAGGTTAGACGCATTCGCCACATAATACAAATTTAATACCCGAAGACTTAACCCTTCGTTAAGGCGTGAAGTTAAATTAACTCAGAAAAGACAGAAAACAAACCAAACAGGCTGCAAACAAGCCCTTAAAAACGTGTAAGGGTTAAGTTTTCATTAAGTCTTCAGCTCTGACACCAGGCCCTGATTGAGGAATTCTTCCATTTACTGTAGGTTTGCTCCCTATGGACGTAAGGACCAGGAAGGTATTAATTGCCGATGATGAACCGGATATTCTGGAAATTCTAAAATACAATCTTGAAAAAGAAGGATACAAGGTAATCACTGCCAAAAATGGAGATGAAGCGCTGGACAAAGCAAAGCAGCATAGCCCGGACCTTATTATCCTTGATATGATGATGCCCAAAAAAAATGGCATGGAAGTGTGCGAACTTTTAAGGGCACAGTCCACTTTCCAGGAAACCCTTATCATGTTTTTAACGGCATTGAATGATGAGGCCACACAATTGAAAGGATTCAGTACAGGAGCCGATGATTATGTAAGTAAGCCCCTGAGTCCGGGTGTGTTTGTAAGCAGGGTGAATGCCCTGTTCAGAAGAGTGAAGCCTGCAAGTTATATTATCACCTTCAACGACCTGGTGATAGATCCTGAAAGATTTATAATCAAGCATAATGGAAAGGAAATAGTGCTGGCAAAAAAAGAATTTGAATTGCTTTACTTACTTGCATCCAAACCGGGCCGTGTGTTCCTGCGCAATGAGATCCTGAGCAGGGTTTGGGGAAATGATGTGATAGTAGGCGACAGAACCATCGATGTACACATCCGTAAGATCAGGCAAAAGCTGGGACTGGATTGTATTACTACTGTGAAAGGGGTAGGGTATAAGTTTGAGTTGTGAGCTGCCAGCTGTGAGCTGCGAGCTGAGGACATGCATTTAATCAGATATTTAAAAACCAGTTATAATTAAAACGAGCGGCTCATAGCTCATGGCTAAAAGCCAATAGCTTCCTCCCATGTTTCAAACAAAAAATCTTTCACCAAAAAAACTTTCAGCCTTTACGGCGCTGTTGTTATCCTTCATAATCAGTCTTGGGATATTGTATCTGGAGAACTGGAAGATCGCACTTGTTGCATTTGGATTGATCTTTCCGGGAAGCTACCTGCTTTTATATTCCATCATTGAAAATTTTATTTACAGGAAGATCAAGCTTATTTACAAATTCATTCACCAGACCAAGGCAAGTAAAAAAGAGGAGATGTATTATAAATACATCCTTCCCCGAAAAAGCATGGATGATGTAAGGAAAGATGTGGAAGCATGGGCAGATCAAAGAAGCCGCGAGATTGAAATACTCAAACAAAATGAAACTTTCCGGAAAGAATTCCTTCAAAACCTTTCACATGAATTTAAAACACCGGTGTTTACCATTCAGGGATATGTTGACACCCTGTTACAGGGTGCGATGGAGGATCCTGATATCAATAAAAAATTCTTAGAAAAGACGGCAAGGAATGTTGAAAGACTTGTAAGTTTAATTAATGACCTGGATGAGATCTCGAAACTGGAAAGAGGAGAACTTAAATTATTGAGACAGAGTTTTGTGATCCAGGACCTGGTGAAAGAGGTTTTTGAAAATCTTTCCTGGAAGGCCGAGCAAAAAAATATTTCCTTCTCCATAAAAAAGGGCTGCGAACAACCACTTGTTGTGTATGCTGATAAAGAAAAAATCAGGCAGGTGCTCATTAATCTGGTAGATAACTCCATCAAATATGGAAAATTCGGAGGTGCCTCTGTAGCCAGCATGTATAATACGGATGAAAAAAATATCCTTATCGAGATAAGCGACGACGGCATGGGCATTAACGAAAAATACCTGGACCGTGTTTTTGAAAGGTTTTTCAGAACAGAAGAAGGAAGAGGGCGGGAACGCACGGGCAGTGGTCTTGGCCTGGCCATTTGCAAACACATCATAGAGGCACATAACCATACCATTCATGCGAGAAGCAAAGAAAATATCGGAACATCTATTGGGTTTACATTGGATAGGAAGAAAGGATAAATTTCAATCTACAGGGAATCATTTACAGATGATATGCCTGTTTTGATTCCAATGATTCATGATGTGATGATGGCATCATCAGGCCGTGATGCATTTTTATTCCACGGTGAAACCGG
>CBIHLW010000082.1:0-9045 GCA_966210755.1 uncultured bacterium | reverse complement strand
ATCAAATTATGCTTCTAATATATTATTTGGTATGCCTTTGTTAGCGTAAAGGATTCAACCACTGCTCATATTTTTATGTTGGTCTGTTGCAGTTTGCAACCTCCGAGGTTCCGGGCCCAACCTCCGAGGTTTAGTCTGCCAACTTATACAAAAGCTTTACCTGCGGATCTATTGAAAACATAATCCGGTTTCCTTTGACAGGGACCTTAAAAACGGATTCCTTTTCTTTCACTTCGAATCTTTCCCTTATCAATCCTCCATCTTCGTCAACAATTTCAAAATCCAGGAAAAATCTGTAGGGCTCATCCTGCTGTGTAATGTAGATATACCAATGGCCATCCTGGATCCTGGATTCCATTTTTAATTCCGGGATTCCGGCACGGTACAGCCACTGGTCAAAGAACCACGTAAGTTCTTTACCCGATACCCTTTCAGCTACCTGCTCAAAATCTCTGGTACCCGCATTCTTTCCCTTGAACCGTTCATAATAAGTACGGATGATCTCCCTGAATTTTATGTCCCCAACCTCATTTCGGAGCATGTGTAATACCCACCCTCCCTTCTGATAACTGTTTGCATTAAGCAATTCCATATTAGAACAGATACTATCTACAACAGGATGTTTATGTTTGGTGGCAAATTCAAGTATCTCCTCCCTGTCATCTTCAAGCCTCTGATTCATACTGTCAACTCCATATTTATTTTCCAGATAGATATTGGTGAGATAAGTGGCAAAGCCTTCACTTAACCATAAATGATCAAAAGATTTTTCAGTGGCCATGTTGCCAAACCACTGATGGGCTATTTCATGGGCAAGCAGGTCCTCGGAATCACGCTCACCTGTAACTGAACCCTCTGAATAAAAAATAGCTGAAGCATTCTCCATACCACCAAACATGGTTTTTGATTGCACATTCGCCAGCTTTTTATAAGGATAATCGCCAATGTACTCCATCAAAAATTTGAGAATACCTGGGGCTAAAGCATAATCATAAAACCCCTTAGCGCTGTCCTGTGGAAATATCCAGGCACTGACGGGAATATTTTCAGGACTGTCAGCAAATATTTTTATGGCAAATCTTGCAGCGCCTATTACCATCACTTTTGTTGGCTGAGGAATGCTTTCCTTCCAATAGGTTTGTTTCATCCCGGCTTTTTCCTGCTTCTCACCCACCCTTATTCCATTTGAAATAATTGAATAATGGTCAGGCGCAGTAACAAAAAATTCAAAAGAAGCCTTGTCGTCCGGGCGGTCATTGCATGGAATCCAGTGATGTGCCCTGTCCGGCCAGTTATCCGCAAAGAAAGTTCTGTCACCATGCCGGTTCTTTGATATGATCAAACCATTAGCAGGCACACCACGATATCTGACATAAACCGTTGCGGTATCACCTTTTTTCAAACCGGGTACATGGATCTGCAATTTGTTATTGGCATGATTGTATTTTAGGAAATTATCCTCTTCAGTTCCGGCAGCTATCACCTTCATCCCTTTTCCTTCTTTATTTAAAGAAACAAGGTCAAGCTGTATGGCCGGTCCGGTTGATTTTTGAACAACCATCATAAAGGCCGCACCTTCAATGGTGTCTGATGCATCACTCAGCCTGATAGAATACCTGTAATGCAACACATCAATATTCTGCTGAGCCAGCACGGAATGGAATAAAAGAACAAATAAGAAACAGGTCAGTATTTTTTTCACCATATCAATTTATTAAAAATTAGCATTAATAACCAGAAGCGCTCCCATTTTTCATTTTTCATTTTGAATTTTGACCCTTCCTCTTGGCATGCTTTTGAATTTTCGCCACCTCACAATTTCTCAAGCATCTCCACCACCTTTTCCCTTCTTAGAATTACATACCCTATACGGTCGTTACTGATCCCTTCCTTCAACTGGTAGGAAAAATCCAACTGATCGTCCATTACATTGGTCTCAAAATATTTGAAAGAAATATTCGGGTAGGGTTTAAGTTCTTCACCTATTTCGTACAGGTGGGTGGATAAAATGAAAAGTGAATTCTTTATTTTAATAAGCCCTTTGATCACGGTGAGGGAGCATTTCATGGCATCCTGCACATTGGTTCCCTTGAATAATTCATCTATCAGTACCAGCCACTTCTTTCCATCATTGATTTTGTAAATCGTATTCTTGATACGTTGTACCTCATTAAAAAAATAACTTTCACCTTTCGCTATATTATCCGACACATTGATATTTGAAAGCAAGCCGTCAAATAAGCTCAGCTTCATATTTTTTGCCGGCACGCCCATTCCTATATGAGCCAGGAAAACAGAAGATCCTACGGCTTTGATCAGCGTACTTTTACCGGCCATGTTTGCTCCTGTTAGAAAAAGAAAATTCTGATCTGGTTCCAATACCAGGTCATAGGCGATTGGCCTGGGCAACATTACATGATACAGTCCTTCTGCTTTAAAATAAGGTTCATCCTGCACTATGAATTCGGGGAACTTCAGGTTGTACTTCCGTACTGCCATGGCCATGGAATACCAGGCTTCCAACCGGCTGAATATATCAATTACTTCGTAGGTATCATTTTTTAAACCGCCTTTTACATGGTGCGCATAATATAGATTCTCCTGAACTGAGAATTCGTGATCTGCACTACTTTCTGATAAGCGTTTTAATGGCTCTTCCTTCAATATGGATCTGATCCGGTCCATATAGAAACTAAGGTTACCAGGCAATTCAGTATCCGCAAAATGGTGAACGAGCTTTGCAAGCCCTCTGTAAAAATCTGCAAAATGCCGGATGGAATATTTCAGCATAGAATAATCATGGCCATGCAGTATCTTATAGCTGTAACTATTGAATGCATTCTGGTTTTGAGGAACGGTGTCCAGATTATAATCCAGGAATTTATCTATTACAATGATGGTTCCATTGGTTATCTCAACCGGCCATTCATCTATGTGCAATAAAATTGTTTTGATGATATTCTGTGTTCCAATAATTCTCTTTAGATCATGGTGCGGCTCCGAAAAAAACCTCCGCAGCCATTCCTTTCCCCCAATTGTCTTGGTAAAATTTAATTTGTGAAAAATGGAAAACTCTTCTTCATGATGAAAAATGGAAATATCGTTAAAGGTGAGTTTGTCGATCTGCATTGTGTTGAGGTGTTGAGGGGTTGTTTCGTTGTTAAATTAATAGGTTGACCGGTTGAATATCCTGACCTGTTGACGGTGTTGAAAAGTTAACTTCGTTCTTTCAGCTCCCAATTTTCAAAAAGGCAACATGTTAACTATTCGGCCGGTCATCGCCTGAATATTTTCTTTTCCACGTATTGAACGGTATGTCACCTATCAAACAACAACCGCTTTCCTTTTATTTGTTCATTCCACATTCCTTCGTCATATACCAATACACCGTTCACAAATGTTTTTGAGATTTTTGCACCAAGCGTTTCTCCTTCAAGCGGACTCCAGCCACATTTATAAAATATATTTTGGTTGTTCACAGTAGTGGATCCATTAAGATCCACCATTACGAGATCGGCAAAATAACCTTCTCTTATATACCCCCTGTCCTTTACCAGGAAGCAATCGGCTACCGCATGACTCATTTTCTGAACAATTTTTTCAAGTGAGATCTTACCCAGTTTATAATAATTCAACATCATCAGCAATGGATGTTGCACAAGCGGTAAACCTGCATGCGCTTTTTCATAAGGTCCATTTTTTTCCTGCCAGGTATGGGGTGCATGATCGGTTGCAATTACATCCAGCCGGTCATCTAGCAATCCTTCCCATAAGGCTTTGCGGTGATGAGGAGCCTTGATGGCCGGATTGCATTTGATTTTATTTCCAAGGATCTTATAATCATCGCTTGTAAAATGTAAATGATGAACACAAACTTCAGCGGTGATCCTTTTATCTTTTAAAGGAAGCATGTTGGTGAAAAGTTGCAACTCCCTTTGGGTACTGATGTGCAGAATGTGCAAACGGGTGCCGTGTTTCTTCGCAAGCTGAATGGCTTTGAAAGAAGATTCAAAGCAGGCCTCCTCATCCCGGATCACCGGATGATCGCTAGGCTCAAGTTCACCTTTTATAGCTTTTAATTTTTTAAAATTTTCCGTGATCATCCGCTCTTCTTCACAATGAGTGGCGATCAGCACTTCAGATCTTTCAAACACCTTGTCAAGTACCAGATAATTATCTACCAGCAGATTTCCGGTTGAAGAGCCCATAAAGATCTTTATACCACATACCTTATCCTTTTTATCATTGGTCTTCAAAACCTCCTCCAGGTTATCGTTGGAAGTTCCCATGTAAAACGAGTAATTGGCCAGAGAGTTTTGTGAAGCAATATTGTATTTATCCTCAAGTAAAGCCTGGGTAAAAACAGGCGGTACGGTATTGGGCATTTCCATAAATGAAGTAACACCACCTGCAACAGCAGCTTTCGATTCCGTATATATACTGGCCTTATGTGTAAGACCGGGCTCCCTGAAATGCACCTGGTCGTCTATGCATCCGGGTAAAAGGTATTTTCCTTCGCCATTAATTTCAATTACACCAGTATCCGGAACAGCGATCCCGGTGCCGATTTTTTCAATTCTTTCGCCATTGATCAAAATATCGGCATTATCAATACTTCCTTCATTTACTATGTTGATATTCTTTATCAGGTATTTTTGCATAATTTGAAAAAACTATAATCTGACCGGATGCAATTTAAACAAAGCCTTCAACCCTTTTACTGGAGATTCAATTTAGTCATCATTTCCATATTAATCATCAGTTCTCAGGGCATTACCCAAACTACCTACCTGCCACAGGATGCAAGGGAATATATTTTACTGGAAAGACTTGAAATAAAAAGGCAGAAAGATTCCATCCTTAATTTCTCTAAAAACAAACCATTCAGCAGAAAACAATTCATACCGGTAATAGAAAGAGAATTTTTTCCATTCTTTTCTCAAATGCCTCCCTCTCTTCCAAAATACATTCCCCTGGGTATGGATACTGCTATGGTTAACATGGACACTGCGTTAAAGAATCATTACAACACTCAAACCCTTTCCAGGGTGGACTATTTCAATGCCAGAAAAGCCATCATGAACAGCCCTGAATGGTCGAACAGGATATTTACCAGCAGGAAAAGCCTTGGGAAACATTTTTATAAAACCCCGGCCAATCTTTTTGAAGTCAGAACCAACGATTTTTTCCTCGCTGTAAACCCTGTATTCCAGTATTATGTTGGAAAAGAAAAAGACGTTGATCAACACATATTTCTGAATACAAGAGGTATCTCTCTTCGCGGACGTATTGCCGGAAAGATCGGCTTTGCAGCCTATATCACCGATAACCAGGAGAGAACCCCGGTTTATGTGCAGGAATGGGAAAATAAAAGAAGGTCGGTTCCCGGTGCAGGCTTTTATAAAGATTTCAAAGGCACGGGCTATGATTATTTTGATGCAAGAGGCTATATAAGTTTTAATGCAGCAAAATTTATAGACATCCAGTTTGGATACGATAAAAATTTTCTTGGTAATGGCCACAGAAGTTTATTCCTGAGCGATTTTTCAGCACCTGCCCTGTTTCTTAAATTAAATACAAGGGTATGGAAATTCAATTATCAGAATTTATTCATGGAATTGAATTCGGCTAACAGACTGAACGCAGACCAGTTGATCCCCAAAAAATATGCTGCCTTCCACCATCTTGACCTGGCTGTTACCAAATGGCTGAACGTGGGCATATTTGAAGGAGTGATATTCGGCCGCACCAATCATTTTGAATTTGGATATCTCAATCCGGTTATATTTTACCGGTCAGTGGAACAACAGAGCGGAAGTTTTGATAATGCAGTTGTTGGTCTGGATGCCAAAGCCAATGTGGCCAAAAAATTTCAGTTCTACGGACAGTTTTTGCTGGATGAATTCAATCTGGTAGAATTGAGAAGGGCAAGTGGATGGTGGGCCAATAAAATAGGTTTCCAGTTAGGTGCAAAATACATTGATGCCTTTAATATCTCCAACCTTGACCTGCAACTGGAAACCAACCGTGTTCGTCCCTTTACCTATTCCCATCGTGATTCCGTTGCTAATTACACGCACTATAATCAACCATTGGCGCATCCATTGGGAGCAAGCTTTCAGGAATGGATTGCAATGGTTCGATATCAGCCTGCACCAAACTGGTTCTTTCAGGCGAAAGCCATTTATTATATGCAGGGAAGAGATTCGGGCAATATCAGTTACGGGAGTAATATTTTCCTGCCGAATATTTTACCCTACCGCAATAAAGATTTTGGTTTTAGCATAGGTGATATTGTCAGATCAAAAACCGGACTTGCAAGTTTTCTTGTTTCATATGAATGGAAGCCTAATTTGTTTTTAGAGGCCAATGCCGTATACCGCAGGGAAGCAGCTACCATACTTCAGCCATCAAAAAATACTTTTGTGATTTATGCAGGTATAAGATGGAATATGCACAGAAGAGAATTTGATTTTTGATCATCCGGTAAAATATCCGGGCATTAAGCAAACCCTGATCAGTTGCGATCTGAAATGACTGAAATTTCCATGGATACAATTTTTTACAATGGCCGGATGGCTTATTACCGCTAGGTTTCAAGGATTTTATATCAGGAAGTGACAACGGATCAAAACCTGAAACCAGCCTCCCTTGCAGATTTGAACCCATACCGGGTTTTCTGCCTATTGCTCAAAAGCCCATCCATTACCGATTACAGAGGTTTTTAAATGCAGATGAATTATGTAAAAACCCCTACAACCCCATAATGGTGTTAACTGCATATGACCAAATAAAGGAGGTCCTTTTTTTTTAAACTTTCCATGTGGAAAATAGCTTGGGTTATGGGAAAATAAGTACAAATTTGTGGAAAGGATAAAGGATAGTGTGGATAAGGCCATGATATTCGTTAATTGTACTGGAATAATAAGTGAATTAAAATATTCCGTCGAAATTTGATCAGGTAAGATTTATCAGCCCCTATATTCGCCACCTGACTTACTGGGATACAATCAGGATACAATTCCTTAATCATAATATAACAAACCAAACTTACTGAAGGCCCGATAGGTCATTGATCGAAAAATCAATGGTTAACTTTTTTGACGGATTAATGTATGGATCTTACTAACCTTAACAGGGACAAAAAAAATCGTAGAAAAACCGCTCCGGACCTGAGTACAATGATTTATGGCAAGGTACCACCTCAGGCCAAAGATCTTGAAGAGGCCGTACTCGGGGCTGTAATGCTGGAAAAAGCCGCATTTGATGCGGTTGTAGAGATACTCAAACCTGAAGCTTTCTATGTTGAAAGCCACCAAAGAATATACCGGGCCATGCAATCGCTGGCTAATAAAAGCCAGCCCATTGATATACTCACTGTAGTTGAAGAACTCAGAGGCCGTGAAGAACTTGAAATGGTAGGTGGCCCCTATTACGTTACCAAACTCACCAATTCAGTTGTTTCTTCTGCCAATATAGAAACGCACTCAAGGATCATTCTTCAGAAATTCATTCAGCGTGAACTGATCCGTATCAGCGGCGAGATCATTTCAGATGCTTATGAAGACAGTACCGACGTATTTGATTTGCTTGACCAGGCCGAAAGCAAGATCTATGAGGTGACCTCCACCCACCTTAGAAATAATTATGAAACCATCGATTCCGTTTTGGTAAAAACCATTCAAAGGATTGAGGACCTTCGTCATAAGAATGAAGATATTACCGGTGTACCTTCCGGCTTTGCTTCCATGGACCGGATCACTTATGGATGGCAGCCAACCGACCTGATCATTTTGGCAGCCCGTCCTTCGGTAGGTAAAACAGCCTTTGCCTTAAACCTTGCCCGAAATGCCGCGCTTCATCCAACCAAACCAACACCTGTTGCTTTCTTTTCACTGGAGATGAGCGCCGGCCAGCTGGTTCAGCGTATCCTTTCGGCGGAAAGTGAGATATGGCTTGAAAAGATCTCCAGGGGTAAAATGGAAGAACATGAAATGAAGCAACTTTATGCCAGGGGCATTCAAAGATTATCACAGGCAAATATTTATATAGACGATACGCCGGCATTAAACATTTTTGAATTAAGAGCTAAGTGCCGCCGCCTGAAAAATGCCAATAATATTGGACTGATCATCATCGATTATTTGCAATTGATGAGTGGAACCAGTGAGAACAGGAATTCGAACCGCGAACAGGAAATTTCAAATATTTCCAGGTCTTTAAAAGGTCTAGCCAAAGAATTGCAGGTGCCCATCATTGCCCTTTCACAGCTGAGCAGGGAAGTAGAAAAGCGTAAGGAAGGAAATAAGATGCCACAGTTAAGCGACCTTCGTGAATCAGGAGCCATTGAACAGGATGCGGATATGGTTATGTTCCTTTACCGTCCGGAATATTATGATATCACACAGGATGAAATGGGCGATAATAACCGCGGAGAAACCCACGTAAGGATCGCGAAACACCGTAATGGTTCACTTGAAACCATCAAGCTAAGAGCCCTGCTTCACATCCAGAAATTTATTGAGGATACAGGCGGAGGTGATTTTGGTTCAGGCTTACCTTCCAATTTTAAACCGGTATCAGGTAATGATGGAAATGGAGGTGCAAGAATGTTCATTCAAACCGGCAGCAGGATGAATGAACTGCCTGATGACGACGATCCATTTTAGTTACTAACTTCTCTTAATAGCAAAGCTCTGTTTATCGGAGCTTTTTTTATTTCTTCGCATTATGTCACTACCATATTTTTTTATTGAAAAAATAGAAAATGATTCCATTAGTTTAGATGAGGATACATCCAAACACATGATCAGCGTTTTGCGTATGCAAATAGGTGAGGAAATTTTACTTACCGATGGAAAGGGCACCAGAGCCAGGGCAGTGATCACAGATGACAACAGGAAGAAATGCAAGGTTGATGTTCAATCAACAGAAACTGAAAAAACCCAACAAAGGAAATTTACCATTGCCATATCCATCATAAAGAATTCGTCACGCTTTGAATGGTTTGTTGAAAAGGCAACAGAACTTGGCGTGCATGAGATC
>CBIHLW010000081.1:0-9061 GCA_966210755.1 uncultured bacterium | reverse complement strand
ACGATCTTCATTCCTGCCCTAAATATTCTTGTAATTATAATGGCATATTAAGCCTGTAAAAAAACTAATTCGCTAATAAAGAAATATGAAAGGGAAAAATGTTTTAATAACAGGTGGTAGCAGGGGCATAGGAAAAGCAATTGCATTAAGGCTGGCAAAAGAGGGCGCGAACATTGCTATCGCAGCAAAAACTGCTGAACCACATCCAAAACTTGAGGGCACTATTTATTCGGCAGCGGAAGAAATAAAAGCCCTTGGCGTAAAAGCTTTGCCACTGCAATGTGATATCCGTTTTGAAGACCAGATACAGCGGGCGGTTGAAAGAACGGCTGAAGAATTCGGAGGCATTGACATGCTGGTTAATAATGCAAGCGCTATCAGTCTTACACCAACAGAACAAACAGAACCCAAACGGTTTGACCTGATGCATGGTATCCAGATCAGAGGAACATTTTTTATGTGCCGGGCCTGTATCCCTTACCTCAAAAGATCTTCGCATGCACACATACTAAATCTTTCTCCTCCAATCAACCTCAATCCAAAATGGATGGCACAGCATCTTGCCTATACCATGAGCAAATACGGAATGAGCATGATCATACTTGGCCTGGCGGAAGAACTGAAAGAACATAATATCGCTGCTAATGCCTTATGGCCTAAAACAACCATTGCCACCGCAGCAGTAAAAAATTTATTGGGAGGAGATTTTCTAATGCAAATGAGCAGGAAACCAGAGATAGTGGCAGAAGCTGCATTTCATATCTTAAAACAACCCCCTCAGTATACAGGTAATTTTTGCATTGATGAAGAAGTACTGGCCAGGGAAGGTATTACAGACCTTGAAAAATATGCAGTAGATCCGGGGCAAAAGTTAATGACCGATATCTTTATTGATGAATGACCATTGATGCCTGGTAATCGATCTTATATAGAATGGCATTAGCTTCCAGTTGTATCAACAAAAGCCGCATCAGGTCATTTTCTGAAGGCAGCACGTTCTGCAGGCTGAATCCGGCATCATTAATTGTTGCTTTAGTAACTACGCTGGCATAAGCATGATCTTTTATCTTCTGTAAAGACATAGTAAGGTCTGTAAGCCCGGCAACATTGATCCATCCCAGTTCTTTTTTTCTTCCCTTCTCCATAACTACCGGACAAACAGCGATCAGCTTATTGTTGAGTGTTTGCTCTATTGAACACCAGTGATAGGTTTCCATTACAAGGAACGATACCACATTATTATAATCATAACATACCAGGGATGATGTATTGACGGGATTTTCAAAATCTTCCCCTGTATACATGTCAATTTTACCCTGGTGAACCTGGTGTAATAAACGGTTAACAAATCCATTTTCCAGAAACAATTCCCTGTTCAACGGATCATGATTATTTATACTATTGATGTATTTATGCCTGAAAAAATAATCTGTAAAATCGCAATCCTCTTTATTACCGTGCTTATCAGAACTAATTCTTGCACCTGTTGAATCGTATTCCTGCACAATTGCAAACTGATAGTTATTGGTATATGATCTTTCAGCGCGGAGCTTTCCATTTGCATCCCAGTACCGCCATTGTCCGGACTTTTGGTTTCTACTGAACTGTCCCTTTATCCTCAACTTACCGGACTCATAATAACAGGAAAATTTACCATCGAGTATAATTCCTTCCGTTTCATATTCATAATGCACCTTTCCATTTTGATGTAGGATCAGTTTTTTTTCTTTGGCAGAGGCCATTAAAAAGCCTGTTAAGGCAGCAAGGAAGAGAAGGGCTTTCATTGAAATTTGATTTTGGCGCAGGTATTAAACAGTTATCGTGTACTATTTATTGCGTGAGCAATGAAACCCGGTAGATAGCTCAGCATTAAATTTCAATCTTTAAAAACCACAATACTAACTCAGCCGTTACTATTGTGCAGGCAGACCTCAAGTCCCGCTCATCATATTAATCATTTACCTTATTCTGTCATTTAATCATAGTCAATTGTCTACTTTTGTATTCTAAATTCCTGGCGATGAACCAACACACCATTTCAAGGATCGCCATCATCCTCCTCGCCATTGTAATGCTGATTTTCGGTATCGAACATTTTGTACACCCATATGCCATGCTGGTGAAAGTGCCACCTTTTCTTCCGGGTGGAATTACCTGGGTATACATTGTTGGAGCAGCATTTATTCTGGCAGCCATTTCATTTCTATCGAACTACCTGGTAAGGGTTTCGGGTTATTTACTGGCGCTTCTGTTGCTGGTATTTGTATTCAGCATTCACTTACCAAATTACATGAACACGGCTGATGTGGATTACCAGCGAATGTCCTTTATTGATATGCTGAAGGATACGGCACTGGCCGCGTTTGCCTTATACATTGCCAGCAATGCCAGGCATCAGAAAGTATTGGAAGAAACAACTATCGACAAAGAAGTGGAAGAACGGGTAGCCCCGCAGATGTAATTGAATTGATCTGGCATCATACAACATTATCTGCGATCGATGATCGCTGATAACCGGGCTATACGATACAATGAGCCTGTTTTTAATAATGGTGCGTTAGAAACAACCGGTTACTTCGCTCCCGTATCAACCCTCTTTTACCACAACCGTATCTCCCGTGTTTTGTTCGGCTCCATCAAATTTTTCCGGGCGCATCTGTGGAAACAACAGCACATCCTGAATGGAAGCCTGGTTGGTGAGCAACATGCACAGCCTGTCGATACCAATACCAATACCCGAAGTTGGTGGCATTCCATATTCGAGCGCCCTTAAAAAATCATGATCGATATACATGGCTTCGAGATCACCACGTTCCATTAATTTCACCTGCTCCTCAAATCTTTCGCGCTGGTCTATCGGGTCGTTTAATTCGGTGTATGCATTGGCGATCTCCTTTCCATTGATCATGAGTTCGAATCTTTCCACCAGTCCTGGTTTGCTTCGGTGCTTTTTGGTAAGCGGACTCATTTCAACGGGATAATCAATAATAAATGTGGGTTGAATATAATGATGCTCACATTTATTTCCGAAGATCTCATCGATCAGCTTTCCTTTACCCATGGTTTCGTCAATACCTAGATGAAGCTGACGGCAAACATTGCGGATGTCTGCTTCATTCATTTCGCTTACATCAAACCCGGTATGTTCTTTTATAGCATCATAAATTGATATGCGTTTAAAAGGAGCTTTGAACGAAATGGTTTTCTCTCCCATAGTGGTTTCTGTTCCGCCCGTTACATCTATAGCGGCTTTTTCAAGGAGGCGTTCTGTAACATTCATCATCCACAGGTAATCTTTATATGCCGTATAGAACTCAAGAATGGTAAACTCCGGGTTATGTGTACGGTCCATTCCTTCATTCCGGAAGTTCCTGCTGAATTCATATACCCAGTCAAAACCGCCAACAATCAGGCGTTTCAGATACAGTTCATTTGCAATACGCAGGTAAAAAGGAACATCAAGTGCATTATGATGAGTGATGAACGGCCGGGCTGCTGCACCACCTGGTATGGTTTGTAGTACTGGCGTATCCACTTCCAGAGCACCATGTTCATTGAGAAACTCCCTGATGGAGTTGATCAGCTTCGTACGTTTTACAAAAGTTTCTTTTACGGAAGGATTGATCACCAGGTCGGCATAACGTTGGCGGTATTTGAATTCAGGATCTGTAACGGCATCAAAGGTTTGTCCTTCCGATTCCTTAACAATGGGTAGAGGCCTTAATGATTTTCCCAAAAAGGTTAATTCCTTAACATGGATGGAGATCTCACCCATTTTGGTGCGGAAAACAAAACCTTTCACGCCAACAAAATCACCTATGTCAACCAGTTTTTTCCAAACCTGGTCGTACATGGATGAATCACCATCTTTTGCCAGGTCATCCTTCCTTACATAGATCTGTATCCTTCCATGAGCATCCTGCAAAGCAGCAAAGCTTGCCTTTCCCATATCCCGCACACTCATTACACGACCTGCCAGACATACTTCATTAAAAGATTCTTTGTTCTCGTCTGTGAAACTATTTTTAATTGCAGAAGAAAAATGACTTACGGGATATAATGGTGCCGGATAGGGATCGATGCCCAGTTTCTGAAGCTCTGCCAGCTTTTCCCTTCTAACCAGTTCCTGCTCTGATAAATGCGCTGTTTGCATAATAATTATAAAAGCGCAAAATTAAGGGATGGAAAGGATGTAAGATGGATTAAGAAAAGGGTACAGGCCTGAATCCACTCTTCCAGCTCCCTTCCCGCCTTGCCGGCGAAATCATTTTTTTATCTGCTGTAAGCAGGCGGTAAATAGTTTCAGGAATTTCATTGATACTTATGCCTTCTGATATTGAGCCGCGCCTATTTCTTTTTTGGTTTGATATTAATGGAAACACCGAGACTAAAATTTACTGATTCTGCCAGTTCATTACTGTAGAACATATTTTCAGCTTCATAATTGGAAACCGTTAACCCCAATTGCACTTTCACCCCTTTGCCTCCACCTCTAACAATAAATGAAGGTTCAAATGCTACAAATCCCGGGTCAGACCTTATTGCCTGCAGCTCATCAAGATTGTCCTGGTTTTCAGCTGACCTGATCCTTTCTGCCTTTACCTTCCAGTTTACAAAACTGAGTTTGGGTACAATGGCAAATTCAACATAATTAGATTTATAACCAATTGAAGGCTGGATAAAATATTTTGTTATGCCCACTTTCGATTCATCTTTATAACTGTACACATTCGTTACAGAACCAAAGCCGATACCGCCATATGCTTCAGCTATCCATTTTTTCCTGGCATCCAAAACACCAAAAAATCCGCCTCCAAATTCAAAATAGGATCCCTTACCGGTTTCATTATGAGAATTCCCACTTGAGTATTCATCGACCATTTCTGATTTGGAAGCAGTAAACGCATTGGCCATGACAGCTGCATTTTTTGAAACGGCATGTGCAAACTGAAATTCCGCTCCATCATATTCAGAATCTCCCCCTGTAGAATACAAACCATTGACACGGGTTTCACCTTTTTCACTAAATAAAGGTGCATTGGATGTATTTGGAGCATAATAAATATGCTGGCATGAGGTTAAAAGGCACAACACAACAGAAAGAAGTATCAGCAGTTTCATAAAAATGTTTTAGTGGTGAATAAAAGCATTTGCAAACTAGCCAGGTAAATGACCGTTTTAAAATCGAATTGTCATTGGATAAAACCTTTGTTGCAATTTTTACTAACAGATCATTGTTACATTTTCACTTTAAGAACTACCACGTTATCACTGGAAAAACTGTTTGTAATCATTCAAAGCCTGTATCCAATGCTCATGTAATAAATACCACCCGCTTCAGGATTCCCATAACCGTTCTTATAATATTTATTGAAAACATTGCTGCCTCCCAATTTTACAACTGAACGGATAGAAGCAATCTTATAACTCACTTGTGCATCTACAGTTGAATATGCAGGAACGGGTCCGCTGGCCAGTTCTCCATCCCAATGAAATGCATCCTGCCAGCGCAACATAACATTATACCCAAAAAGTTTTTTCATACCCATTCCACTATTGGCCAGGCCTGCATTCACCCTGTACCTGGGTGCATTAAAAAATGCCTGGAATCCGCTGGGCACATCGGTGATCACATCTGAATACACATTGAAGAAAGCGGAAGCATTTGCAAATACATAATCCAGACCAAAGCCAAAACCATAGGTCTTTACTTTAGTGGAGCTATTGATAACCGTTGAATAAATTTGTCCTGAACCCGGTTGCATTAAAACATTTCTTCCAAGGAAATCCCTGTATGTGCCGGCATAGGCATACATATCCACCAGTAGTTTTTTATTGAATACACCCTTATATCCAATTTCATACGACCTGCAGCTTTCGGGTTTTAATTCGCGGTAAGCATAGGGTTGCATAGTAGAAACATCTATTACCGGACTAGCCTTGGCATTCATGGTATCAAGTACCCATGGGAGTCCGCCAAGCAGCACATAATCGCCTACATCAAGTTTGATGTATTTCTGCTGGGTGCTTGGAAAACGATAAGCTGTCTGATAGGATAAACGGATATTATGATCATCAGCCAGTTTTATTAATGCCGTTGCTCTTGGAGTAAACTTTGATTTGAAATCTTCATTCTTATCTATTCTTCCTGAAAATGAAAGTGTCAGCCGGTTTTTAAAAAGTTCTTTCGATAGCTGGGCATAAGCTCCGGTTTCATTAAAAACAATGGGATCTCCCGGACGGTCTATAAATAATGTTCCCTCAGAATTAAGGATATATCTTCTCCAGCCTGCACCTGCAATTACATTCATAAACCGGATACCGGAAAAATGGTACTGCCCTTCGGTCATCCATAACTGAGATCGCTCAAGGAACAAACCACCACCCGCTGATATAGGTCTTGATCTTACAGAATCAAATAACCTGTTGAATGCTGATGAACCCGAAGAAGGCCTTCCCATATCTGCCTGGCTTCTTGCAAATAAGTGAGCAGCAGCATCAGACATTCCACCAGCTTTTGCACCTACAAAATTACCCGCGTATTCACCATACCATTGAGCACTTGGCTTCCACGCTTCATTGAAATATTGTGTGGCAACGGTTGCACTATAGGCCTTACCGGCATCTTCCTGTGTTGTATAGCTTCGTAAGAACCAGTCCTTATGCCTGAATTCCAGTTTATACTGTCCAATATTGATCCCTTTTAAAACATACCTGTTATTGCCAGTATAGATAGTATTACCGGTTGCCCAGTAACCAACAATTTGCGATTCAATATTCCGGGTCAATTTATAATGAAGGGCGGCAGAAAGCTTTATATTTTTCGTTTCCGGATCTATCACTTCTCTTTCATGATACCCCGTTCTTGATACATTTACATTTGGCACCAGTGTTGAACTTCCGGGCGGAAGCATTCCTACGGATTCCATGAACATCGAAACGTTCTTAATATTTGTGCTGGTTTCATCGCCATACACATTTACCCCGTCATAGTTAGGATCTGATTGCCTGTTGCCCGGTATAAGTTTGCCACCACTGCCTGTGCGGATGTAATTTGAAGTATCGTTTGCCAGCCAGTCCGTGCCTTTTATAAATTGTGCATTTAATTTAAATGCAAATTTTTTGATTGCTTTTGCATACCTGAAACTCAGATCATGATAAGCGGTTGTGCCTGGGCGTTGAACCTTGCCAATATTACTGATGCCTTCCTTAACAAGTACACTAAGTCCCTGATGATGAAATGGATTTTTACTTGTGATCAATATGGTGCCGTTCATCCCGCCGGGTCCATACAGGGCTGATGATGCTCCGGGGAGTATTTCAACATGATCAACATCCAGTTCGGTAACTCCAACAAAATTGCCAACAAAAAAATTAAGTCCCGGAGCCTGGTTGTCCATTCCGTCAACAAGCTGGTTAACCCTGGTACTTCCGCTTCCATTAAAACCTCTTGTACTGATGGTTTTGAAAGTGAGACTCGAGGTGGTCATATCCACTCCTTTTTTGTACAGGGCCAGGTCATTGTAGTTCAGTACCGGCGAATTTTTGATCTGGCTATACCCGAATCTTTCGATAGAGACCGCCACATCCAGTAATTTTTTGTTGAACCGGTCGGCAGCTATAACAATTTCTTCACCGGGCAGGGTACGTTCATCCAGTCTGATATCGCCGGCATCTGCAGATGTTACATAAACCTCCACAGGCTGAAACATCACAGAGGTGATAACAAGTGTTGAAGGAAAGGAGGGTACAGAAATCTGAAAGGCGCCTTTTTCATCGGAAAAGGTTCCAACTGAAGTGTTTTTCACACGCACAGAAATTCCGGCAAGCGAATCAAACTGACTGGCCGACTTCAATTGTCCTTTTACCAGTTTCTGAGCAACGGCGGACTGGCAAATGCATGCCATAAACAAACAAAGCAGGTAATTTTTTTTCATGATCCAGTTTTTTGGTGATAAAAGACAGTCCTCATCCAGGTATGATCATGTAAAATTTCTAAGATTGTGTTTTTCGATAAACAAAATTGAAATGCTAATCTAGCTGTGTGGGAAAGCGATTGCTAATTGAATTTCCAAGCAGCCGCCGGGACAATTGCAATTTTTGCAAAACCATCCTGCATTAGCTGTATATTGCTTTATCTTCTAAAGCCTGTTAATGCCGCCGGTTCTCATCCAGGAATACCTCTTTCAAAGGATCAGGGAAAAATTACCTGAGGGCCATTCGCTTGCTGAGGTGGTGGCTGGTGTATTATTCGTAAGCAATGACAGTGCTTACCGCAGGATCAGGGGTGAAACACCGCTGGTGCTTGAAGAAGCAAAGGTGCTTTGCGACAGGTTTTCTATTTCACTGGATGAATTATTGAATTCAGTACCTAACAGCATTTCATTTTCTTCCATAGAAGTGGATGGAGGAAAACAAAGTTTTGAAGTATATATACAGGGCCTGCTGGCTAACATGAAATATGTGGCGGATGCCGGGGGCGAGATCATTTATCTTACCAAGGATATCCCTGTCTTCATCAATTTTCTATACAGACCACTGTTTGCCTTCCGTTATTTTTTCTGGATGAAATCAACCATCCAGCACCCGGATTTTATCCATGCTGTTTTCTCACTTGATATGCTGGATAAGAAAACCGAAGAAACGGGACTGGAGATCAACCGTATTTACAATACCATTCCTTCAACTGAGATCTGGAATTCCGAATGTGTTAACAGCCTGATCTCGCAGGTGGAATATTACAGGGAGGCCGGTTATTTTCATTCGGATAAAGACATTACCGTAATCTACCAGGCCCTTGCTGAATTGATAGACCATATCAGGGAAAGGGCCGATGCCGGCAGTAAATTTATGCCAGGTGATAACAGCCATTCCAAAAAAGATAATTATAAATTATTTTACAACAGGGTACTGTTGGGAGATAACACCATCATGTCGGTCATAAACGAAAAGAAAACGCTTTTCCTGAGCTATGATGTACTGAATTATATGATCACCCGTGATGAGAAATTCTGTACGTCGGTGTACAACAGATTGCAAATGCTGATGAAGAAAGCCACCA
>CBIHLW010000080.1:0-9078 GCA_966210755.1 uncultured bacterium | reverse complement strand
GGAAAAAGAAAAATTCCGTTCCGACAGAATGAAACAGGTTATGATCAGTGCCATGCTTCAATCACAACAATGCCGGCTTCCTGTATTACGGGAACCAATGGCGCTTACAAAATCTTTTGAACTGAACTATGACCAGAAATTAATAGCACACTGCCTGCCCGGACAAAAATCACCTTTCAGTGCACCCGAAAAAGATCTGACTACCTGCATACTCATTGGGCCGGAGGGTGATTTCACACCTGCGGAAATACAAACAGCGCTGGATCATCAGTACATTCCCGTTACCCTCGGCGATACAAGATTAAGAACAGAAACAGCAGGCATTGCAGCTGCTGTATTGTACTGTATTAAAAAATAATTTTTCTGTCTACCCTTTATTTACTCAATAATAAGTTTGTACAAGTTCATACGCATTCTCAAACAACAACCGGTGTCCTTTTGAATTGGTATGAATATAATCACCCAAAGCCAATCCTGATTTTAGTTTATTGTTCAATGGATTAGTAATATCTGTCCAGAAATTGAGGCTCCTGGTACTGAATTGTTGAATGGTCAGGTCCTTTATCACTCTAAGCTTATTTCTGGCTGTTGTGGTGAAACCATCTCTGGGCTGGGTGGTAGTAATCAAACAAACGCTACCCTTTGCATAGGCAACAGATTCAATCCTTTTCAAACAACTCATTATTTCAGTATTTGTTAACCAGTCGTAATTATTACTGGCATAATTCACTATAACAATATCCGGGAGATAGCTCAATGCTTTTGTAATATTGGCAGAGGTTTTAGGATAGTTTCGGCCACGGGGCGGCCTGTATCCGGTTGGCTGACCATGGTAACAATCGGTACCGCCAATAGCAAGATTTATAATAGTATCAAGCCTGCCATCTGATTTTATTGCATTCTTTAACCTGTTCACCCAGGCACTATCCGCAGGCACTCCATACCCGGCTGCTGTAGAAGACCCAATAACCACAATTCGCAACAATTCAGTTGCTTCTGATGAAATTGAAGATGGGGTTTCATTTACAACCTGAAGAGACTGTTCCGGGAGTCTTTCCTTTATACATGCGGAGAAAAGAAAAAGGATGAACAATAGCCCAATCAATAGATTTTTCATTTTTGGTTTTTGTTTTGGTTTGAATTGTATATAAAATCAATTTGAATACATGTTAACCTTACTTTCATCAGCTTTTAACAGGCGAATCAAGCTAAAGATATTCTGAACAGGTACTTTATGCTGTACTGATTAAAAACGATAGCAACCCATAATGCGGGCAGGAGAACGGAGACTTACAGAAATACTTTCTCAATGGGTATTGATGCACAGGGTCAACACGACGTATAGTTTTTTTGAACATCTAAATCTACGGGCATTTTGGTGAGTGCAGGGATATAACTGTACACCTGCTTTCAACATCCGGCCTGGCCGTATTTGGAATCTCGAAAAATTGGTTAACTTAAATGAAGAAAATTAACCATGCGAACCTGCAACCGTATATCAGCCATCTTAATAGCATTGGTCATTTTTTTTCCGGGCATCATATTGTCACAGTCTGCCGGTGATCAAAAAAAATTATGGAAAAAAGTAATGCAGGCAGATCATGATACAATTCATGCACTGGCCCTGCTTGATTATGGGGGATTGTTTTGCTACACTAATTATGACACGGCCGAATATTATTATAAACTGGCAGCCGATATATCAGCCAGGAATCATTTTTACCGGGGGATGCAGAAATATATTTCTTACCAGTCGGAGATCAATAATTTAAAAGGCCTGTATGATATCAATCTCATTCATTGCAGGAAAGGAGTTGATCTGGCCATCCAAAAAAAAGATCCTCACTACCAGGGTGTTCATTTAAGTAATATTGGAAATATTCATTTATTCAAAGGAAATCCTGACAGTGCCGCATGGTACCTTGTATCGGCCAGCCGGCTATTGGAACAGGCCAGGGATAGTATGATATTGGGTCAGGTGTATTCAAATCTCTCAACTGTGTTTGACCTCATAGGTCAGTACAACCAGGCATTGTTATATAACCGGCAGGCCTTACGGCTTGCAAAAGCAAATAATGATGATGTGGGGATTGGATTCGCCATGAATAATATAGGCGTGGCGCTCAGAAAAAAAGATCAGCTGGACTCAGCTGAATACTATTTTAAAACAGCACATGCTATCTCCCGTAAATACAAACAGAAGGACCTTGAAATAGACGCATCCGTTAACCTTGGCTATATAGAGTTGAACAAATTAAACTATTCAGTTGCCCACCAATATTTTGAACGTGCTTTGAAATTATCTGCAGAGATGCAACATGAATATGGGATTGTGAATGCAAAAAAGGGATTGGCAGGCATCTACATGAAACAGCGAAAATTTCTTCCTGCTGAAAACTTATTGAATGAAGCTATAAAGATAGCCATACGCAAAGATTTTAAATCGGAGCTCCAGGAATTATACCAGCTTCAATATGAAGCCGCGAAAAAAAATGGAAATAATTTATTGGCCCTGGAAGCCTATCAGAACCATATCCACCTTAAAGATTCGATAAGTAACCAGGAAGTTCAGAAAAATATTGCTTTACTGGAAAAGCAATATCAGGCCGAACGCAAAGAAAAACTGTTGCTGCAAAAAGACAATCAGATCAAAAACCAGCAAATGCTGTTGCAGTCCAAAAATACCTGGCTATGGATACTCGGCTCAGGCATGTTTCTCCTGGGACTAATTATTTACCTGGCAGTGAAAGTATATAAGCAGCAAAGAGTGGTACAGCAAAGGCAACAGGAACTATTAAATGTTCAATTATCAATGCAGGCCAGGGAAGAAGAAAGAAACAGGATTGCCAGAGAACTGCATGACGACCTGGGTGGAAGCCTCAGTGGCATCATTGTTCAGACGCATTTTATGAGCCAGCAGGTTGAACACCATAATGTAACTGTCCTTCAAAAAAGTATTGAAAAGGTAAGCCAGGCATCCTCTGAGATGATCACCAAACTTAATGACATCATATGGCTGGTAAATCCAGGGTATGATACACTTGAAAAACTGGTTCAGCGCATAGAAGAATTTGCCATGGATATGGCCAGGGCCAAAGGGATCGACGTCAGATTTGATACACTCGATAATATGCAACCACTGGAATTGAATTCGCAGGCCAGGAAAAATATTTATCTGATCTGCAAGGAAGCTATTAACAATGCCGTTAAATACAGCCAGGCCTCTGAATTATATCTGAGTGTAGACCGTTCAGGATCCGATCTCAAATTACTTATTGAAGATAATGGCAAAGGCTTTGATTGCGACAGCATCAGAATGGGGAATGGACTTAACAATATGAAAGAAAGGGCAAATATCATTGGAGCTTCCTATACTATTGGAACAGGCCTTCAAAAAGGTACAAGGGTAAGCCTTCAATATAAAATACCACAATGAGGTAAGGGAAGTTATTATCTAAAGCCATAATTTACATAATAAGATGAATATCCGGGTTGCTATTTTCGAAGACAATACTTTAGTAAGAGAAGGGATGCAGGCCATACTTAATGGCACACCTGGCTATGTTTGCTGTGGTGCCTATCCTGATGCCAGCTCAGTTGAACGAAAAGTTCTGAGTAGTTTACCGGATGTAATCATGATGGATATTGAAATGCCCGGCATAAGTGGAATTGAAGCTACATTGATCATAAAGGAAAAATTCCCTGAAATAAAAATTCTGATCCAGACCGTATTCAATGATAGCGATAAGATATTCAGAGCACTTTGTGCCGGGGCTTCCGGTTACATTTTAAAAACCGAGCCTCCTGCAAAGCAGGTCGAAGCCATTCACGAAGTATTCAACGGTGGAGCTCCCATGTCGCCTTCAATTGCAAAAAAGATCATGCAGTTTTTCCTGCAGAAGAATATTATACTGGTATCCCCTGATGCCAAAGACTACCAGTTAAGCGAAAGAGAAAAAGAAATCTTATCCATGATGTCGCATGGTCATAATTACCGCACCGTAGCCGACAAGGCTTTCATCAGTTATGAAACTGTAAGAACGCACGTAAAAAGGATTTACAAAAAACTTCATGTAGCCTCAAGGGCCGAAGCCATACTGAAAGCGCAACAACAAGGCCTTGTGTAAGTACGCAGTTGTTCAATGGCTTATTGCTAAGCGTGTAGAATTCAAAATTTAAAAATTAAAAATCACCCAACGAGGTATTGAAAACCCTTCACGCATAATAGAGTTTCGTGGTGTTCAATTTACACACATTCACTAAAACTCAACTATATGCGGCTGTTCTTTTTCCTTCCGATACTTATACTTTTTCACTTAGAAGCGGTATCTCAAAATAATGGGGAAGAAAAAGCTGGACGCTTATCTCCTAAGGAATTCAGCATTCCTGCCGCTCCAATATTTGACCTGATGGGTGTTACATCATCGCAGATCAACCGCACCGCTGATATAAAAGATTTTAAAGTGGACTGGTCGTTCAAATCATGGAAACTCAATCCAAACCTGGCCATACAATCCCAGCCCGTTTGGGAATTGTTTTATAACAGGAAAGACCTCGATAAATACCAGCAGGCCTCACGGTTTATGCGCAGGATGGCTTCTGCAGACCTTTCAATTGGTTCGGTACTGGATGAAAATAATGACAGAAGAATAGGATATGCTCTCAAGTTGAACCTCTTCAAACAAAGAGATCCTTTAATGGCAACAGAACTTTACCTGGACATTGGCGACAAGTACCGGCTGGAAAGGCATGACCTGGATTCGCAATTGAATGATCTAAGGAATTTATTGGATTCTACACAGGACATACTGGCCAAACCGGAAATACGGACACAGATCAAAACAACAGAAGAACAATTGATGACCATCCATTCCAGAAGAAACGCAGAGATCAATGGCAGGGCGCTGGTATATGTGAATGAATACTGGAATGCTTCATCGCTTGACGTGGCCTTTGGAAGGGTTTATTCGTATAAAACAGATAGTGCAGGTTCTTTAAAAAGCCTGCGGCTTAACCGGAATACAGGTTGGTCGGCCTGGTTGAACGGCAGCGTTGGAATAGGAAAAAGATTTTTACTATCCGGATTGATCAGAAGTAGCTGGTATGAGGAAGAACTGGATTTTTTGATCAGGGATAAATCCTCATTTGAAGAATTTTCAAAAAAAGACATCGCTGAAAATAAACTTTTCTCCATGGGAATGAACATCCGGTATGGTGGTCCCATTTATACCTTCTTCCTGGAATTTCTTTTTGAAAAGAAAGGTTTGAAAACACCCGTTGAAGCGCTCACTGAAAATTTTGAAGCACCAGGTGGATTTGAAATCATAGGCTCTTCCGTTAAATGGGATATTGTACATCCCAACTCCTTAAGCTTTGGAGGTGACTGGAGAATCAGCAGAAGCGTAATTCTCAATTATGGGATGCGCTGTGTTTTCGATTCAAACTGGAAGATGCAAACCTTCACTCCCATTGCAACCATCAGTTGCATGATGCGATAAGAAATTCATTAAACAAACACTCTAAACTTTCAAATTATGAAAAAGAAAATCACATGGCTGATCACAGGCTTCCTGATGATTATTTCAGCCATACAAACAAATGCGCAAATCAGACCCATTGTTCAACCCGTAAGTAATATAACCAGAATTTCAGCGGTTAACCTCAAGCTGTCTAAGGTTAATAATACGTTTTCAAACAGCTTTAATCGTTCAGCCCAGGGTAGAAATGATGTTAATGCATACCTGATGTGCTACATCACTACATTGATCTTCCCCCAATACCTGGCCATTGTTTCCGGAGATGCATCAGATGCAGCCATTGACAGGATGCATTCCGGCGGTGTATTCTTTGAAAGTGAATATAAAAAACAAACCGCCCATTTATTCAGCAATCCCCAATATGAATTTGTTACGGAATCACATCCTGCAGGATATGATCCGGAAGCCATGGTTGTTTCAACTACAGACGCCATTTATGTTATTTTCAGGGGTACTGACCGTGTTGCAACCAATGCAAAGAAAACCATCGTGAGCAGGTTTATGTATGATTGGGGAGAGTGGCTGCTCTCTGATTTCGATACCAGGCTCACTGCCCCCGTTGAACTAACAGGAAAAGTTCATACAGGCTTCTGGGCTTCTTTAAGCTTTAATAATTTCAAAGACAAGCTGGTGCAGGTAATAAAAGAAAAAGGTGGAGCAAATAAAAAAGTCTGGATATCCGGCCATAGTCTCGGCAGTGCGCATGCGCAGATATTTGCCATGTATCTGGCCAATAAAGGGATCAGAGCGCAGGGCGTTTATGTTTACTCTGCCCCTCATCCCGGCACCCAGGAATTTGTTGATGCATTAGATGATCTTTTTCCAAACCAGAGACTACAACGTTTCGATTTCGGAAGTGACCCTGTAACCATGCTTGCACCATATACCCTTGGTTTTAGAAGGGCGGGTACAAGAGTATTTTATAAGGACATCAGATCCATTCAATTTGCAGCGCCTGAAAGAAGCATTGCAGAAGCCACTGCCATTCCTTCCGGACTAATTGGTATTGGTGCTAATTTAACCGGAAAGAATTTTTGTTATCATCACCCAACCTGGATCCTGAGAGCAGCCTATACGCAATTGACAACTGCTGAAAGAGAAAAGGTTCCTGCACCGTTGCCTTTACCTGATGCCACAAGTCCAAATGGATATTCTGACGGTTGCGATGTTCTGGCAATTAACAAAGGCAAAAATGCAACAGCTCCAGGAAGTTTGCTTGAACTGGGAGCAGTTAAAATTGCGCAGGGACTAAAATTATTAAAATTCGCCGCGCAGGTGATCATGGATAATGTTACGGGAATTGCCATTACGCCTGGTGATTATTACATCAAATCCTATGCATCAGGAGGTAGACTGTCGCTTAATGAGACCGAAGGCTTTGAAAATGGAAGTGCCATGAAACTGACCACTTCAACCAGCAAGGTAAAGATCCAGAAGTTTGGAACAGTTGGTTATACCATACGCTTTGGTACCCGAAATGTAAATGGCTTATTTGGAACAGAGCTGAAAGAATATGTACTGGACAGTCAGGCGGAAGATCTTTTTGATGATGGGTCTACAACCATTCAGTTATGGGAAAAAAATTCACTGCCGGGATTAAGTGCAAACCAACGCTGGTTGTTCATCAGGCTGGAAGACAATAAGTACCTGATCAAGAATATCGCAAATGGAAAATTACTGGATGCCAATAATGCCTGTCTCGATTCCAATGAATGTGGTGTAAAAACGTGGAATCCGGTAACTGATGATCAAACCCAGATCTGGATACTTGAAAAAGCATGAATATGAATACTCCGCTATAAAAAGGATATTATGAAAAAGAAAATGATTGTTCAATGGTCGATAATGGTGTGCTTGATCTTACAATTTTCAAATGTTTTAGCACAGGAAAAACAGATCATTCCTAAAGCTATCCCCGTTTCAGGTAAGATGATCAAAGATTCTGCTGAGGCAACAGCTGAAATACCTGTTCATCTTCAATACACAGATTTTACGGAAGAAGAAATGAAAAAACAGTGGAAAAAGTTTGAGAAGGATAAAGGATGGAAAGAACTGATTAAAGAATCGGTAGATATAGGTTTTAATAGTATAGAAAATTCTTCCTGGGGCTTTTCAGGTAAACTCACTGATCCCAATACAAAAAAGTCGGAAGACGTGATGTTCTGTGCTTTTGATTTTTATAGTCCATCGGTAAAGGAAAAAAAATCATTTCAAACCTGTTCCATGATTTGGAGAAAAGTAGGTCGTGATCTTTACAAGGCTTACATTGTTTTTCCTATAGGAGAAAGCAGTACGGAGAAAAGTTTTGACCTCGCAGAAGAATGGTTTGCTGATGCCGGTGGGAAGGTAAGGAAGGCACACAGCTTTAATAAATGTTTCCGTAAATGCACCAACGGTGGAAGACATAATGTTTCTGTAGAAACATTCTTTGGTAAGATCAATGTGAAAGCTGACTGTAAAACTTCTTGCCTGAGTGGTATTGCGGTTTGCGGCGGCGTTACAGCCATCCTTGAACTGGCAACCGGAGGGCTTGGAACACCGGTACTGATTGCAACTTTTGGCATATGTGCCGGTGTAGCCTGCGGACAATGTTTTGCAATATGCGCGCTGGGCTGTTCCTGAATATGGAATCAGAAAGCTGGTGTAATGCCGGCTTTCTGATTTTTTTTCTGAAACAAAAATGAACTTCCTTAAGTTGACTGATATAGGTCAAAAAATGGTGTACCTGCTTTAGTGCGCCATATCCGAGTATTGGTCCTTTTCATCCAGTGTGGGTTCATTTAAAGCAACCACTCTTTTTGGTTTGCCTTTACGCATGGCCATGTTCAGCATTTCTACGCCAAATGAAAATGCCATACCAAAATAAATATAGTTTTTAATGTGAAGCTCTTCGGCCTTTTCTGCTGCCCATCCTTCAATTACCAGGCTTAACCCGATCATAACCAGAAACGATAAAGCCAGCATCTTTAATGTTGGATGCTTGTGAATGAAGGACGAGATGCTGGAACTGAACAAAAACATTACCACCATGGCAATGATCACTGCTGCTATCATGATCTCCACATGCTTTGCTGTGCCTCCGGCTGTGATCACACTATCAAATGAAAATACAGCATCAATCAGCATGATCTGAAAAATTGCCTGGCCCATGGATAAATAAGTTGTTTTGGCACCCATTGCCGCATGGTCCTCTCCTTCCAGCTTACCGTGAATCTCCTTCACAGATTTATAGATGAGGAATAATCCACCCAGCAACATAACCAGACTTGCCAGATCAAATGATTTATCAAAGACTGTGAATACCGATTTTCCCTTTTGGGAAAGCAGCCAGCTTAAACCAAATAACAGACCGCTACGGATCAATATGCCGGTGATCATCCATATTCTCCTTGCCTTTTTACGGTTATCCTCTTTTAAGCGGTTAAGAATAATACTAACAAAGATTACGTTATCAATGCCCAGTACAATTTCAAGTACAACGAGTACTACAAAACTTACCAGATTGTCGGCAGTAAATAAATGCTCCATAACTTTATTTGAT
>CBIHLW010000079.1:0-9100 GCA_966210755.1 uncultured bacterium | reverse complement strand
ATTTCTTCACCATCTCCTCTGCTTATACCTGGCTTTTGATCTGTGCGTCGATCACAGCTATCGTTGCCATATTCACAATATTCCTTACAGAGCTTCCTAACTGTAATATATGAACCGGTTTATTCAGCCCCAATAAGATGGGACCAATGGCATCTGCAGCGCCCAGTTCTTTCAGCAGGTTGTAGGCAATATTGCCTGATGACAGATTGGGGAAGATCAATGTGTTCACATCTTTGTCAACAAGTTCGCTGAATGGATAATTTTCTTTCATCAGCTCATTATTGAAAGCAATACTTGCCTGCATTTCTCCTTCCACGATCAGTGCGGGTAATTTCGCCTTTACAATTTTTTTGGCGTCTGATACCAGATTGGCTTCAGCGGAATTACTGCTTCCAAAATTAGAATAACTCAACATGGCTATCCTCGGAATGATATTGAAATGCCTTACTTCCTTGGCCACCAACAGGGTGATCTCAGCAAGTTCCTGTGCAGTTGGATGAAAATTTACAGTGGTATCGGCAAGAAATAAAGGACCTTTTTTTGTAAGCATCAGGTACATGCCGGCTATCCTGTTGGTACCTTCTTCCATGCCAATACACTGAATGGCCGGACGTATGGTATCAGGATAATTTTTTGACAGGCCGGAGATCATGGCATCCGCATCGCCAGTCTCTACCATCATGCAACCAAAATAATTCCGGTCTTTCATCACTTTCTTTGATTCATAATAATTGAATCCTTTACGCTGGCGTTTACGGAAGAATAATTCTGCGTATTGATTTCTTTTTTCTTCCTGCGCATCGCTGCGGGGATCGAAGATGGGAAGGCCTTCCAGATCAATTCCATTTCCATTGGCAATGGCTTTGATCTTGGATTCATCTCCTAACAAAATAGGATAGCCGATTCCTTCATCAAATACTACCTGTGCGGCTTTCAGGATCTTTAAATTATCCGCTTCAGCAAATACAATTCTTCTTGGGTCACGGCGGGCTTTATTTCCCAGGATCCTCATCACCTGGTTATCCAGGCCTAACCTTTTATTCAGATCATTGGCATAGCCTTCCCAGTCGGTGATAGGCTTCTGCGCCACACCACTTTCAATGGCTGCCTTAGCCACAGCAGGTGCAACGGTTGCCAGCAAACGCGGATCAAGTGGTTTGGGTATTATATATTCCGGACCAAAATTGATGCTCTTGGTATTATAGGCCAGGTTCACGATATCCGGTACAGGACTTTGTGCCATTTCAGCCAAAGCCTTAACCGCAGCGAGCTTCATGGCTTCATTGATCTGTGTGGCCCTTACATCAAGAGCTCCTCTGAATATATATGGAAACCCAAGTACATTATTCACCTGGTTAGGAAAATCACTTCTGCCTGTTGCCATGATAATATCATTCCTGGCACTGGTAGCGTCCTGCCATGAGATCTCAGGATCGGGATTGGCCATGGCAAAAACGATAGGGTGTTTAGCCATGCTTTTCACCATATCTGCCGTTACAACATTGCCTACACTCAAACCAACAAATACATCAGCGCCCTTGAAAGCCTTGTCCAGAGTAGTATCCGCAGTGGCATTGGCAAAACGGAGCTTAAAACCTTCCAGGTCGGTTCTTTCCTTATGCAGTGCACCCTTGCGGTCGAATATGGTGAAATTTTCAGGTTTGGCACCCAGTGAAACATACAATTGTGTGCAGGCCATTGCAGCTGCTCCGGCGCCATTCACTACAAATTTTACCTTGTCAATTTTTTTCTTTTGCAGATGCAAAGCATTCAGTAAAGCTGCTGCACTGATGATGGCTGTTCCATGCTGGTCATCATGCATTACCGGAATGGTAAGCTGTTCCCTGAGTTCTTTTTCTATGTAGAAACATTCCGGCGCTTTTATGTCCTCCAGGTTAATACCACCAAAAGTGGGTTCAAGTGCCTTAACGATCTGAACAAATTTTTCAGGATCATTTTCGTTGATCTCAATATCAAACACATCAATATCTGCAAAGATCTTAAACAAAACACCCTTACCCTCCATGACCGGCTTGCTGGCTTCGGGACCAATATTTCCAAGTCCCAATACAGCCGTTCCATTACTGATCACGGCCACCAGGTTGCCTTTTGCCGTATACCTGTAAACGTTTTCCTTATTTGCCGCAATTTCCTTACATGGTTCCGCTACGCCTGGAGAATAAGCCAGTGAAAGGTCTCTTTGTGTTTTGGCTTCTTTGGTGGGAACTACTTCAATTTTTCCCGGTCTTCCTTTCTCATGATATTCCAGGGCATCTTTCTTACGCAGACTATTCGCCATATTCTTTTTATTTGACCGCATATTTCCTCTGATCATAAAATTGCGGTGATCTTCCATTGAATTAAGGCTGCAAAATACAAATTAAAAAAGGCACATGGCTATGATTCTTAGCAGGGGTTTTTACTGAATGGCATATCATTTGAAACAATTAACCAAACTAAAATCTATGGCAGATAATCCAAACAAAAAAGGCGCTGATGCCAAAAGAGTAAGTCAGCAGCCACACGAGCAGGCATATCAGAAAAGAAAAAGAAGAGAAGCAGAGGAAGGCGGACGTTCATCTTCCGGTGGCAGAAGTTCTGGCAGAAGCGGAAGCGCTTCCAATAAAGGATCTTCGGGCAGAAGCTCAACAGGCAGGTAAGTTTTATATATAAAGGCAAACCTGTAAGCTCCGGGGCTTACAGGTTTTTTTATAACTGTATGAGATCATGAAAATTTCTGGTCATTTACCATCAGTCGGAAATTTCAATTTCAGCACTGTGAAAGGTTCCACCTGTTCCTGGGTAGGGATGGATCTGGATCAGCCTGATGGTATAGCCGAGCACTTCTATTTTATTTTGATGATTGGGATACCTGTCCATCGTAGATAATTCAAATTGCTGTTGCCTGTTACCGGATTTTATAATGAACCTTGCTTTTGCAGGCCCCTGGTCATAACAATTGGCATTGGCAGGGCATCTTGAATCTTCAAGTAATTCAAGGTAACAGACCTCTGCATTTTTTTTCAGGCTTGTTGAATTACATGCATTCAAAGAAATTTCAAGCCGCGACGCATCCACCTCTTTTTTACATGAAGAAAAATGCAACGCAGCAAACAGGATGATGAAGAAATAAATTTTCACGGTTTGTTTTTTCTTTCTGACAAAGGGAAAGATAAAAACGTTGCATTGTTTCAGGAATGCGCCCTGCTGCCCAGCCAGGCCATGATGCCGATCCCTGTTTCAATAGCATCTTCATCAATATTAAAAACGGGCGTATGCACTCCGGCAATAATACCTTTGTTTTTGTTAGCGGTTCCAAGCCTGAAAAAACATCCTGGGATTCTTTGTGAATAATATCCAAAATCCTCTGCGCCCATCCTGATCTCTGTTTCCTCCACTTTATCTGTTCCCATATACGTGGATGCAAGATCCTTTGCCGTTTCATGCAATGCTTCATTGTTATAAACAGTTGGATAGCCAACATCAATATGCAGATCTATTTCTGCACCCATGGAATGAACAAGCCCGGTGGAAAGTTTTCTGATGATTTCATGAGCCCTGAATCGCCATTCTTCATCCATTGCCCTGAAGGTGCCCATTAGTTTCACTTCAGATGGAATGACGTTGGTGGTATGTCCGCCCTGGAAGGATGTAATAGATAACACGGAAGGCTGGAGCGGATTATTGTTGCGGCTGATCACCTGTTGTAAAGCAATAATAAGATGGGAGGCCACAAGGATGATATCTACTGTTAGCTGCGGTGCCGCGGCATGTCCTCCTTTGCTTTTAATGGTTATATAAATTTCATCTGCACTGGCCATTACCTTCCCTGAACGGAAACTGAGTTTGCCGGTTTCAAGCTGTGGATTTACATGAAGAGCAAGAATGGCTTCAGGCACAGGGTTTTCCAATACACCTTCACCGATCAGCAAACTGGCACCGCCTGGATTTTTTTCTTCGCCGGGTTGAAATACCAGCTTTACTGTTCCTTCCCACTGGTCTTTTGTTTCGGACAGGATCTTTGCTGCTCCAAGCAAACAGGTGGTATGTACATCATGGCCGCAGGCATGCATGATACCGGGTCTGGTTGATTTATAAGAAACATTATTTTGTTCTTCAATTGGCAGGGCATCCATATCAGCCCTTAATGCAATAATTCTTGAAGCAGGGTTTTTGCCTTTTACAATACCGATCACACCCGTTGTTGCTTTTATCTCAAAAGGAATATTGTAATCTGCTAATTTTTGCTGAATGAATCCTGATGTTTCAAATTCCTGATAGCTCAATTCCGGATGGGCATGTAAATGATGCCGCACTTCAATGAATTCCGGTGCATATTTTTTTGCGAGTTCTTTGATGGTTTTATCAAGCATGTTTTTATGGATAGAGGCAACGAAGGTACATAAAGGGGGAGGAAAGCCATAGGCTATAGGCCATTAGCCACTGGCCCGTACCCTGGTCTTATAAAAAAATCCGCCTGCGGGCGGATCTCATAAAAATATGATCTGGTAAATTAATTGTCTTCTTTTTCAGGTGTTACCTCAAGTATATCTGAAATCACGATCACGCCTTTGGGAAAATAAACCGATAAAAGTTTTTGATAATCTTTGGCTTCTTCTCTTGTTCTGAAATTTCCTGCTTTCAATTTAAAGTAAGGGGTCTGGTACACCAGATAAGCCTGCAATTCCGGAAAGTTGGTATATATTTTTGTCTTTGCCGAAATGGCTTCGTCCCTTTTGTTGGTGCTTACCACCAATAGGCGATATCCTCTTGCAGTTCTTGCACTGGCTCTTTTATTGGCCGCATTGATATCTGCCTGTTTCTTGAGTAATACATCAACCCTGGGGTCTTTATGTATAACTATTGAACCGGTATCAGATGCATCCTGCGCAAAAACAAATCCTGTAATAAAAGTAAATAAGGAAAGAAAAAAGATCTTCATGATATAAAGGTTGACATTCTTATTCAAAAATCTTTCCAAACCTGAACAGGATGGATTTATATTAACGAGCTGTTATGGATTTCTTCAGTTGTGATGTGAAAAAATTCATAGCAGATCATTTATTTCTGAGCGTCTTAACATATTCAATTATAAAATAAAATATCCGGGCTGACGGATGTTCCCTTTCAAGTGTTGTCTCTGCCTGTGCATATTGTTGAACTGCTTTCTAATAGCCGCCTCCCCCTGCACCTATATTCTCAATAGGGTGCCAGGTTGTTTTGATCTCCTGCGCATCCATGATGAAATAAGGAGACTGGCCTTTTTCACTTAACCAGTTTATATTTTTATAAATATGGATCCGTTTAACATTAACAGCGCCCTTTTGTTGCAGTTCTTTTTGAACAGCATCATCTTCGCCGCAATAGATCACGGCATTTATATCCATATGCGCCGCAAATTGGGAGGCCAGTTCAGCAACCTTTCCGGTCAGGATGTTTACCACACCACCTGGCAGGTCGGATGAATGAAGCACTTCGGCAAATGTGATGGAACAAAGTGGTTTGGATTCGGAAGCCAGAACCACACAGGTATTGCCCCCTGCAATAACAGGTGCGATAACAGAAACCAGTCCTATCAAAGAACTATCCTGTGCTGCAATAGCTGCTACTACTCCGGTTGGTTCAGGAACAGAAAAATTAAAATGGGAAGTAGCAACAGGGTTTACGGTCCCGAATAATTGCTGGTACTTATCGCACCATCCGGCATAATAGATCAACCTGTCAATTGCGGTATTCACTTCTTTTTGCGCCTGTGCCCTGGTTTGATCCTGACTTATCAGTTCCTCCATGAACTGGGCCTTTCTGCCTTCCAGCATTTCTGCCATCCGGTAAAGTATCTGTCCACGGTTGAACGCGGCTCTTGCCGGCCATCCCTTGAATGCGCTTCTTGCAGCCACCACTGCATCACGTATATCTTTACGCGAACCCAGGCTTACATTGGCAAGTTGTTGTCCGCCGGCGTTGGTGGCCACATAATACCTTCCGCTTTCAGTTCTTGGAAATTGCCCTCCTATGTAAAGCTTATAGGTTTTTAAAACTTCCACTCTCTTATTGGATACAGAAGATTCCAATCCATTTTCACTGATGGTAAGTGTTGACTTTTTTTGAATGAGTTTTCCCATATATTTTTTTTAGTGGCCGGGTGTTGAACAAAAGGCCGTAGCCCTTCATACCCAAAGCCAGCTTTTAGAATTTTACATATCCGCCTAATCCATGCAATCCACCTTCTCTGCCATATCCGCTTTCCTTATATCCTCCGAAGGGTGATGTTGGATCGAACTTGTTATAAGTATTGGCCCAGACAACACCGGCTCTCATTTTGGTAGTAAGATTAAAGATCTTTGATCCTTTATCGGTCCATACGCCTGCACTCAAACCATAGGGTGTATTGTTTGCTTTTTCAATTACCTCTTCATCTGTTCTGAATGTCTGAATAGCCAATACAGGACCAAATATCTCTTCCTGTGCTATACGGTTGCTTTGAGCCACATTGGTAAAAATGGTAGGACGGAAGAAGAACCCTTTTGTCGGGATCCTGCAACCGCTCTGGTAAACCTCTCCGCCATCTTTCTTACCGAGGTTCACATATTTATTAATAATGTCCAACTGGCTTTTTGAATTGATGGCACCGATGTCGGAATTCTTATCAAGAGGATCACCCACAATAAGTGTTTCGATCCGGTCTTTTAATTTTCTTAATACAATATTGTAAACAGATTCCTGTACAAACAATCTTGAGCCGGCACAACATACATGGCCCTGGTTGAAATAAATGCCATTGATAATTCCTTCCACCGCCTGGTCAAGCGGGGCATCTTCAAAAATTATATTCGCAGCCTTGCCACCTAATTCAAGCGTCACCTTTTTATCTGTGCCTGCAACGGATCTTTGGATGATCTTACCCACTTCGGTGGAACCGGTAAATGCAATTTTATCAACGCCCGGATGATTCACGAGGTCAGCACCTGTTTGTCCAAAACCTGTAATGATATTTACAACCCCTTCGGGCAAGCCACATTCCTGAATGATCTCAGCAAGTTTCAGTGCAGTAAGCGGAGTGGTTTCTGCTGGTTTCAATACAACCGTATTACCGGTTGCCAGTGCAGGTGCAATTTTCCAGGCCGCCATCAGCAATGGAAAATTCCAGGGTATGATCTGACCTGCAACACCCAGGGATTGTGGTTGCCGGTTAGGAAATGCATAATCCAGTTTATCGGCCCATCCGGCATAATAAAAGAAATGACTGGCTGCAAGTGGCACGTCTATATCTCTTGATTCACGGATGGTTTTTCCGCCATCAAGGGTTTCTATCACAGCCAGTTCCCTGGCTCTTTCCTGGATCATCCTTGAGATCCTGAAAATATATTTTGCCCTCTCAGCAGCAGGCATTTTTCTCCAGTATTTATCATAGGCATTCCTTGCTGCCTTTACGGCCTTGTCCACATCAGCAGTATTGGCTTCTGCAACTTCGGAAAGCTTTTGCTCATTGGCCGGGTTGATGGTTTCAAAATATTTTCCGGAAGATGGTTTTACAAATTTTCCATTGATGAAAAGGTCATAGCGGTCATTGAGTTTAATATGGCCTGTTCCTTCCGGAGCAGGTGCATATTCCCATCCGGTATTGAATTTCAACTTTGGAACTACATTGCTTTTCGCTCCCTTCTCTTTCACCACAGGATTTTTTTTTGCTTTTACTGCCATATTTATTTTTTGTCTCTTTATCTCTACCCTGCAACCAGGGGAAAGCTGTTTGGAGATTTTGTTTACTTATAATAATTCTATCCGGGTCCGGTTCATATATTGTTTTCAAAAAGCTGATCTTTCATTTGGTCAGGGAAAGAAGATGATGAAATAATTTTTCAGTCGATCGAAAAATAATCAGCACTTTGATAAAGACCTGACTTTTCTTTTACCAGTTGCATCAACACATCGTTGGCCAGGCTGCTGGCTCCAAACCGGAACCATTGGTTATTCATCCAGTCTTCTCCCAAAACCTCATTCAGCATCACCAGGTAATGAAGTGCCAGTTTTGATTTGGAAATACCACCTGCCGGTTTCATGCCGATCATTTTTCCTGTATTATAATAATAATCACGAATAGCCTCCAGCATGGTAAGTGTTACTGGCATGGTGGCAGCTGGTTGAACCTTGCCGGTTGATGTTTTGATAAAATCCGCTCCTGCATACATAGCAATATCACTGGCCCTTCGTACTTTATCAAGCGTTACCAGTTCACCGGTTTCAAGTATCACCTTTAACCTGGCTTCACCACAGGCTTCTTTTACTGCAGCAATTTCATCAAAAACAAAATTGTATTCACCTGAAAGAAACTTCCCTCTTGATATCACCATGTCCACTTCATCCGCACCTTCATTCACTGCATATTTTGTATCACGGAGTTTTACATCTGTGGCGGCCTGTCCGCTTGGGAAAGCTGTTGCTACCGAAGCTATTTTTATTCCTGATCCTTCCACTGCTTTTTTTGCCACCTTCACCATGGAAGGATACACACAAACAGCAGCCACCGTTGGAAGATCATCATATGCTTGGTGAAGGTGACTTGCCTTGTAACAAAGCTGTTTCACTTTACCGGGCGTATCCTTTCCTTCCAGCGTTGTAAGGTCAATCATGCTGAGAACCAGTTTCAACCCATCCACCTTCGATTCCTTCTTAATGCTTCTCTTCGTAAATCTTGATGCTCTTTCTTCCTGTCCCACCTGGTCAATCCTCGGGGATAAACGGAAATCGGGAATGATGATCTTTTCTTTAAAAATGGCCATATGATCTAATTGCGTCAAAGGTAAAGCTAAGAGCTGAAAGCCAATAGCCATGAGCCAGTGGCATGGGGCTTTTTTCCTCCTTTCCTTCTTTTTCTTCTTTTATCTCTTTACAAATGATTGCATTTAAAAAGTCTTTAAATTGGGCATTCTTCAAATCACACATGTTTACCAGGAAAATTCAAAACATTCTACACATGAAAAAAGCTAATTGCTTCTTATTGCTATGTGGAATTTTGCTGATGTCCACCATGGTTTCTGCCCAGCCCACCTTCCCCGAAAACGGAGTGGCAGATCCCCGGTATGGTCATTATGCTTTTACA